>JBAXUO010000114.1:0-5370 GCA_037129625.1 Chlamydiota bacterium | reverse complement strand
ATTCTTTTTTCTATTTATTATTAACTTTTATAGTTTTATTACGATCTTTAGATAAACAAACACCACATCCCTCCTCCATATAAGAATAACAATTTTTCCTTGAAAATGAATGAACTAAGGATATAATCCGTTGTAATACCTTTAGATAGGAGAAAAGATGAGCATCGGAAAAGAAAAAGAAGAAGAACTGCAAAATCGCATGAACCTTCTCGGTATCCAAGAAAACGATATAATTGAAAAATTCATCTTAGGCTCAGGCAAAGGAGGTCAAAAAATAAATAAAACATCCTCCTGTGTCTATTTGAAACATCTCCCAACAGGTATTGAAATTAAGTGCCAAAAGGATCGATCAAGAGCTATGAATCGATTTTTAGCTAGACGCGATCTCTGCGAACGGCTGGAAAAACTAATAGAAAATAAAAAAACCGAAAAAGAACACCTCATGGAGAAAGTCCGCAGACAAAAACGGCGTCGTTCCAGACGTTCGAAAGAAAAGATGCTCCAAGATAAAAAATTTCATGGGGAGGAAAAGAATTTGCGGCAAATGCCTGAAATGTAAGTCCAAAAAAATATTGTAAATTTCTTTATGAACTAGCATTCTTAAGGATATTGATAAGGAGAGAGTTATGGAAGATAAATTAATGCTGCAAGATCTTGATCTTGAAGATAAAAGAGTTTTAATGCGGGTAGATTTTAATGTCCCCCTCGATGATAACGGACAGATTACCGATGATACCCGAATCCGAGAAGCTCTCCCCTCTATCCAGTATATTTTACAACATGATGCCTCCTTGATCTTAATGAGCCATCTGGGAAGACCCAAAGGGAAAAAAAATCCAAAGATGTCACTCGCTCCTTGCGCTAAGCGACTCTCCGATCTTTTACATAAACCTGTATATATGGCCCCTGATTGTATCGGCCCCGAAGTAGAAAAAATGGTAAAATCCCTGAAACCCGGAGAGATTCTTCTTTTAGAAAATCTACGATTTTATGACGAAGAAGAAAACCCGGAAAAAAATCCTTCCTTTGCAAAAAATCTCTCTAAGCTTGGTGATCTTTACGTTAATGATGCGTTTGGAACGGCTCATCGGGCCCATTCATCGACAGCGATTATTACTCAGTATTTTCCCGACAAGGCAGCAGCCGGTTTTTTAATCGAAAAAGAGATTGCCTTTTTAGGGGATTGCTTAGAAGACCCCAAAAGACCTTTTTATGCCGTCATCGGAGGATCCAAGATCTCCACAAAAATTGGGGCCGTTGTGCATCTGGCAGAAAAGGTAGACGCCCTTTTCCTCGGTGGAGGAATGTTTTATACCTTTATGAAAATGCAGGGAAAGAAAGTAGGAGATTCCATTTGTGAAGAGGATCAATTAGAAAACGCTCGAAAAATAATTCAAAGGTGCCAAGAGAGAAAAATCCCTCTCTACCTTCCTGTGGATATTGTTATAGCGAAAGGATTCTCCAATGACGCTGAAAAGAAAGTAATTTTAGCCTCAGAGGATATCCCTGATGGTTGGCAGGGTATGAGCATAGGTCCTAAAACTATCGAGGAATGGAAAAAAGCTCTTCATAAGGCGAAAATGGTTTTTTGGAACGGACCTCTCGGCGTATTCGAATTTCCCGAGTTTGCGAAATCTACTATGGAGATGGCTGCGATTATTAGTGATCTTCATGCGATCACTATTGCAGGCGGGGGCGATTCGATTGCAGCCATTAATGCAGCCAATGTAGGAGACAAGTTTTCGCACCTCTCCACCGGAGGCGGAGCCTCTTTAGAGTTTTTAGAATTCGGTCATTTGCCTGGGATTGATGCATTATCAGAAAGGTAAAAGGCGACGGAAAAATCCTTTTTCCCTTTCTCTTTTCATAGTTTCGTCAATAAGATCATGGTAGGCTTTCCACCATTTTTTGGGATCTTTTATCGATCTGACTTTGTCGTATTCATTGCTAGACAATACCTTATCAAGTACTTTTGTCCTCAGTTTTTCTTCTTTTTTGAGAAGTTTTGCATATTTTCTCTGTGTGGGATTGACATCGCAAATGACCTTTCCTTTAACTCCATTTATAATATATCTAGGTTCAAGATCCTTTTTTTGTATGGGAGAATTTCTTTGAAGGAGTTCTTTTTCTATTTTTTGGACGCGACTTGATACGCTTGGATGAGTAAAATCGAGTCGATAATCTCCTTTTGATGAATAGAAAAACCAGTGTCCAATATCGTGTACTTTCTTGCCGATTTCTTGATAGTTTTTGAAGAATCGAAGGCCTCCTTTTAATTCTTCAGGAGTGGAATTTTCAATAGCAAATTCATCGGCTTTATTTTCTCTGTATTTTGAGTATTGATGGTGAATTATGGAATGGATTGGGTTTATAAAAGATAAGCTCAGAGAAATTCTAAAAGGCATAATAAAAGGAAAGAGAATGGCGCTAGCAACCGTTATAATCAAACCACTTAGATGATAATGAAAAGAATCATTATTTTTTAAATGAGAAATTTCGTGTTTGATGAGAAAAGACCATGCATTTTTGTCTAAAAAATGCATGTTAGGACAACATGAAATGTATTTTCTTCCGGAAAAAAGAAAAGACCCTAGGGCTCCAAAGCCATAAGGAGTCTGATTGACTCGTACTTGGATGCTTTTTTTTAGATGTAATTTTTCGAGAAGGGAAGAGAGTTCCTTTTGACAGATTTCGCCTTGTTTTTGCAGGGGGAGCGACTCAAAAATGGGAAGTTTTGTGTTACATACATCTGTGATGTCCTGTTCGATTTTTTTGGGGAAAAGGGTTCGGTGTATAGTTAATCCTTCCAAAAGAACAGGAATAAATGGAAGAGCTCGATAGAGATAGTGAGCAGCAATGGGTATCATAAAAATCCCTCAAAACTTGTTTTGAACATGAAGTTTATTTGTTTTTCTAATAAAAATAAAATAAAAAGAATTTTTTATATTTATTTAAGAATGTAATACATAATATTGTAGAATTTTTCAGACTAAATCGACTTATGTTTATAACTTTATTTAACGGGAATCGGCAGAGAAAAATTACCCTCCTTTACAAAATCAACGAAAGGAATGTATAATGGGTATCGACTTATCGAAAGATGTGCACTGTACTTGGGTAATTAGATAGGGTTCGATCCTCATTTTGTAAAAGAAAATTTGGAACCATTTTTTCCGTGAAAAAAATATGAACGAAAAAACCTCTGCATGGCGTACTTTTTTTTGGCCCATCCAAAAAGAAGAATATGGAAAGTTCTTTTTCATGTTCGCAATTTTTTTCTTGATTTCCTTCAATTACAATCTCTTACGAGCTATTAAAGATACCCTGATCATTACCGCGCCTCAATCCGGAGCCGAAGCGATCCCCTTCATTAAGGTTTGGGGGATTCTGCCTATGGCCTTTTTCATGACCTTTCTTTTTACACGACTTTCCAATCGGATGGATCGAGAAAAAGTCTTCAATACCATGCTTCTGATTTTCTTTTGCTTTTTTGCCTTTTTTACTTTTATTCTCTATCCATTAAGAGAATCTATCCAGCCACATGAAAGCATTGAAAGATTAAGCCGATATTTCCCCCAAGGATTTCAGGGGTTTTTAGCTCTATTTCGCAACTGGACATTTGCGGTTTTTTATATCATGTCTGAGCTTTGGAGCACGATGATTTTAAGTGTTCTTTTTTGGGGTTTTGCTAACGATATCACCTCCGTCTCTGAGGCGAAAAGATTTTATGCCTTATTAGGAGTGGGTGCGAACGTTGCCGGGATCATCTCCGGGCAAGTGGTTGCTGTGCTTTCTAGCACCATCTATTCTCCTAGGCTTCCTTTCGGTAATAACGCTTGGGATCAGTCCGTTTTGTATATGAATCTGACGATCATGGCTATTATTGTTTTAATTATGATTTTGTTTTGGACTCTCAATCGTAGAATTATTCGTTGGGATAGTGTTCCCTGGAGACATCAAGTAAAACCAAAAATGTCTTTACGAGAAACTTTTTCATATCTTGGGAAGTCTAAGTATTTAATATGTATTGCTGTGATTGTCGTGACCTACAATATTGCCATCAATCTCATTGAAATTATTTGGAAAGATCAGATTAAGCAACTCTACCCCAACCCATCCGACTATAATGCCTACATGGGACAAGTGATGACGGTTATGGGCGTTATAGCTACATTGACCGCACTTTTTATCTCCGGTAATATGCTACGTAAATTTCCTTGGACTTTTTCGGCAATGATTCCTCCGATTATTGTACTTGTCACCGGTACCGGATTTTTTGCTTTCTTTTTACTCAAACATTCTTGGTTAACTGTGATAGCCGCTTGTGTCGGCAGTACTCCCTTAATCATGTGTGTGTTTTTCGGTTCCATGCAAAATTGTATGAGCCGAGCTGCGAAATATACTCTTTTTGATGCTACCAAAGAGATAGCCTTTATCCCTTTGGGCCAAGAGTGTAAGTTGAAAGGAAAGGCAGCTATCGATGGGGTCGGTTCTCGTATTGGTAAATCCGGGGGCTCTATTATTTATCAAGTTCTATTACTTCAATTCGTAACCGTTGCGGCAAGTGCTCCTTATATTGGTTTGATATTCTTAGCCATTGTCGGCGGATGGATTGCAGCTGTTCTTACGTTAGGAAAAGAGTTTTCTCTGTTGGTTGCTAAGAAAGCTACTTTGGAAATTTCTGAAGAGGCTGAAAGTAAGGCAAAAACAGAAGGCTTAACCTAAAGTTAAGGAAAGATAATGGATTCTCTAATTAATTTATTATTTGCCCACGCAGCGTGTGCTCATTGGATATTATTTTTCTCTCTTTTGTTAACCGGTTTTAGTATCCCCATCAGCGAGGATTTGCTCGTGATATTGAGCGCTATCTTAGCCTCTACTGTGATTCCCGAACATTTTATCCTCTTATTTATTTTTGTTTTTTTTGGGTGTTATTTTTCTGATATGATTGCTTACTGGATTGGAAGATTGACCGGATGTAAATTAGGGAAATTTCGATGGTTTTATAGGTTTTCTAATAAAAAACTCTCTCGTATTGAGTCTTTTTATAAAAAATATGGGTTTTATGCTCTTTTACTCGGAAGATGGATTCCTTTTGGGGTAAGAAACTGTCTTTTTCTTGTTGCCGGTATGGGAAAAATGTCTTTTAAAAAATTTCTATTGGGTGATGGTATTGCATGTCTACTAACGAATGCTTTATTATTTTATTTAACTTACACTCTAGGAAAAAATTATCAAATTCTCTATTCTCACCTAAAGACGGTGAATATCTTTTTAGGAGTTTTTGTTTTAATTGTTATTCTCTGTCTGATTTGGTATTACAAAAGAAAAGCTAAGGGATTATTTTCCAGTGAAGCCAGTCAGTCTGAT
>JBAXUO010000113.1:0-5462 GCA_037129625.1 Chlamydiota bacterium | reverse complement strand
CGATACCACATCATTTAAGCTATTAGAAACCACTTGTCCAGTAGGTACTGTATCTCCCGCGTCAGAAAGGGTTGTTGTAGAATTCCATGTAAAATTTGTCGCACACCAACAGGCATTACATAAACTTAAGAAAAACAAACTCTTTCGAAAAATCATAAAACAATCCTTTGTTTAGGACCGAAGATCTTATCCTTTTGAGGCTTTATTTTCAAAATTTCTGGTAAAATATTTTTCTAAATATTAAGCTTTTAACCTTTACAATAACGGAGCGATAGGGATCTAAAAGTTCATATCGATAGATTTATGAGAAATTTTTCTGTTTATTTTTTGATTTTTTTTAGTTTATTCATCCCCCATCAGGGATTGCAAGCAAAGATTCAGTATAGCCTTTACGTTACACCCACTGGAGATTTTGGGACTGAACTAGACAGTTATTGGTATGATGTACAACATTCCAATCTCAGCCATCAGGTAGTAACTCAATATCCCCCTCATTGCACTCTTACAAGTTTTTTCGATCCCACTCAGTCCGAAAGTCACTATGTTAATGCTATTCCCTTAGCCATAGCAGATGTGTTACTCCCTCGTATAATTACTATTCAATCCAGACTTCATAGAGGATATCAAACGGATACCATTCTATTAACCTCGACATATTTAACAGCGCTTGCTACTGCTTTTCAAATTAGAACACAACTCCCAGTTTCAGTCATAAAAGGTCCTCCGGGGCCTTCTTTTCATGTGACACTTCGAGATATTGTTTTTGATGAAGATTCAAAACTTAGGAGGATTAGAGCTTTGGAAAATGATATAAATTTACATGCTAATGCAAGATGGCGAGTGGCTCTTTACAAAAAAGACAATGGAGTTGTCACTCTCGTTAAGGCCTATCAGTTGATTCCTGCGAATTGATTTGACTTTGAGGTAGTAATTTTTGCAATACAGCAAATTAGGAAGTGCATGGAGAACAAGAATTTTAATGGATAGGGTTTGAGCGGGATTGCCCGGTCGTTAGAGGTAAGAAGGGGAGTTAGGTTACGGCTCATTTCCTAAAGCTGCATTGATTCTCTTGAAGTAATCTAGCGACGGATCATTTTCAATGATCTTTTTAATGATATCACCTACGTTTGGATCTTGCGTTGAAGAATCCTCGAGGGATTTCAAAGCTGTTAAACTGATGAGAAACTGTGTTTGGTAATCTTTCCGTTTACTAGATTGCTTTTCGATTATCTTTTTTAGATCGGAATAATCGGGAGGCGTGGTCGTTCCTTCTAAAGAAGAGCGAATTTGTGCGACTTGTTCCCTGTTAATCCATTCATAGGCGAGAAAGAGTAGCTCATCGTCTCTGTTTAATATTTTAATAATTTGAAGAATGTAGGTCTCGTCTCCTGTGGCAAAAAATGAGGCCCATAAATAATCCAAATCACCTGCTTGCTTAACTTGCAGCTGACTTAATGCTAAAAGATTGGGATCATTTACGAGTTCTTGCAGTTTTTTGTCGGATAGATTGTGAAGTAAAGCATGGTCCATTCCTGCAGAACGAATCCCTCTTAAAAAAACGGCTTTTTCGTAAAAGGATAAATTAGAAAAATTTTGTACATATTGATTTAAATATTCCGGATGATTTTTTAAAACCTGAGCCATGAAAATGGTGGCAACGTTCAAAACATGTTGTTTGTCATTTTGGTCTTTCTCTTCGCTAAGATAATTAGAGCTTTCTTTGTTGATCTGGCTTAAATGGGGATAACTTTGATTTTTATAATAGGTTTGGATTAGAGATCCCTGTTCTTCTGCAGCCCCTAGAGAAAGACACCAACCGAAAAATAAAATAGATGAAATTAATTTATTCATAAAATTACTTTGTTTAATTAATCTATAACAATTAATGATCTCGGGTTCAAGAAATAAATTCAGTTAAGTAGTATTCATTGCTAAAAATGTAGTTTTTTTCAAGGAATAGAAGGAAATATGAGGCAGTCCGCATTTTAGGAGTAATTTGAAAGCGAAAAATCAGTTAATAATGAGATGTTTTTCACATTTTGTTTGAACCAGTTTTTGGGGAGCGGGGTCACAGTGTTCGATAATCAATGTATAGTCTTTGGGTGATATTTGGATAAAATCTGATCTCCATTCTATTTACTGTTAATAGCTTAGAAATCTTTCAAGCTTTTTTCTTAAAAAACCTTGCTTAGAACTTTGTAATAGTGTAGTAATGTACCATTACAACAGTACGTCAGCACAACGTGAGCTTTAAAAACACATGGGGTTGCTAGTTCCGTTATTAATGTTGATGTTGTTTGTATAGTTTAGTGAGTAAATTAAAAAAAAGGAGTGATTTTATGAGTACAGTACAAAAAATATTGGTAATTAATTCTTTGATCCCGCAGGAAGTGATTTCTGTGTTTGAGGGTAGCGAAAGTCCATTTAATGAGCTTAAGGAAAAAGCTATGATCAGCGTGGTGTCGCTTGTTGCAAATACGGTTTTAGGAGCTATTAAGGCTTTTAACCAACGGGACTTTGTACAATTCGATGCAAATCCTGGAGATTTTGCATGTCAGAATAGAGCTTTGATTTTGCGACAGTTACCTATGGAGGCTTTGTCTGATGAATGTTTAAGCCTTTCTGGGGAGGTGAATCAAATTTATGCAAACATTCTTGATAGAAAAAAGACCAGAGAAATAGACATACCAACATCTAGCTTTTTTCAACAGCAATTAGGGGATTGGAGAGTTTCAAAAGAATTGGAATATATCATTCTTTGCTATTTGTCGCATTTTTTGATGATTCCAAACAAAATTCTTCCTAATGGTGTTATTACGGAAAAAAGTGATGTTAAACAATTGGAGCTTCTTTCCGAAGATATTAGCACGTTAAATGAAGCGTATCTTCAAAAGATTAAAGAGGAAAATCAAAAAAATCTTTCTCAGCAGATTGTAAAGAAAAAACAAACTCAGCAGATTGTAAAGAAAAAACAAACTCAGCAGAGTGTAAAGAAAAAACAAAAAGATCCTTCTATGCAGATTGTAGAGGAAAATAAAAAATTTCTTTCTCTGCTTTCAGTAAAGATGATGCATGATCTTGCATGTCAAGTTACTTCGCTTTCGCTAAATGAAAAAGAATTGATGGAAACTATGCTTTCTTCGAAATATATGCATCAATATAAATCAAAATTTTTTGGTTGTTTGTTTTATGAAGTAAAAACGGTTCTCATGATGCTTCGTCAACTGCAAGGAATTGTTTGTCTTACTAGCATTGTGCCTTCCGGAACTCAGCGATTTCATATTCTCTTACAATCGCCGGAGCCGGGTGAGGAGTTTGCTGTATTGGATGAACATGAAGAGTTGCCAAGAGATGCCTTAACCGTCGTTTTTGAAGCTGTTGTTAAAGACAACAGCAAAATATTAGCTCTTGAAGCAATCAAAAAAGATGGTTTTAGTAAAATCATATTGGCGCAAGCTGCTAAAGAACCACCCTATGAACCAAACTCAAAACTTGAGGCTATTACTTCGCAAGATGCAATAACCGAAATTAAGAAAATTAATGAAACTCCTGGTCTCGGAAGAGATTTGTTTAAAATAGATCATGTATTTCTTAATTGTTTGGATAAAGAATTAAAAAGGATAAATCTGTTGGTAGTTTAAAAAAAGTAGAGAAATTATAATAAAAGATATACGTTTGTGCTCAGTGTACATGGATAGGGTAGGATAACCGCAATCTTATAACAGGTGTTAAAATGAAAAGTTTATTCCTAGTGTTTTTTGGATTTAGTTTTTCTCTTTATTCATGTACGTCCATTTTGATAACCAAAGGAGCTTCTGTTGACGGATCTGTAATTGTTTCTCATTCTGATGATAACTATCTCAGCGATCACAGGATTATCTATGTTCCTGCCATGGATCATAAAAAGGGAACGAAAAGGATGGTGTGTTATGATAAAGCTACTTCTGAAAGCGTTTTAGTGAGGTATGTGGGTAAAGATAGAGGCCCTAATTATGAAGAGCCTTTATTGCCACAAACCCCTCTTCTTGGATCTATAGATCAGGTTCCTCATACATATGCCTATTTTGATGGAAGTTATGGCATCATGAATGAGCATCAGTTGATGATTGGCGAAACAACCTGTGGGTCCAAGGTTGAGCCCAAACCAAAAGAGGGAAAAAGAATTTTTTATAGTTCTGAACTATCTCGTGTTGCTTTAGAACGATGTACAACGGCACGAGAAGCTATTAAACTCATTGGAGATCTCATTGATGGGTATGGTTATTACGGGCCCGGAGAAGTTCTTTTGATCGGAGATAAGGAAGAAGGTTGGGTTCTTGAAATGTGCGGGGGAACCATAGATGAAAAAAAAGGTCTTTGGGTAGCAAAAAAAGTTCCAGATGGAGAAATTTTTGTATCAGCAAATGAATTTCGCATTCGTGAAGTTGATCCCAATGATCCATGCATGATGTTTTCTAAAAACCTTTTTGATGAGGTTCAAAAGAGAGGGTGGTGGAATCCAAAAGAGGGACAATTAGACTGGCTTAAAGCCGTTAGCTATGGGGAAATGGAGCATCCTTATAATGCTTTGCGTCGTGTGTGGAGAGTTTTTTCCATTGTAAAACCTTCTGTTTCTTTTTCTCCCTGGGTCAAAGATGGATATACAAAAGAATATCCATTTTCCATCAAACCCGATCAAAAATTAAGTGTTTCCGATGTTATGAAATTGCATCGAGATCATTATGAAGGAACGGAGTTTGATCTGACAAAAGGATTAGCCTCTGGTCCTTTCGGCTCGCCTGCACGTTATATTGGTCCTTATGACGGAGAGTCGGAAAATGGGTTAAGAGATAAAAAAATGTGGGGCGCTTTTGAAAGGCCAATTGCCATGTTTCTTTGCGGGTTTGTATATATAAATCAGGCAAGGTCTTATTTGCCAGATCCTATTGGAGGGATTTGTTGGTTTGGACCGGATAATCCAACTACCACATGTTTTGTTCCTTTCTTTGTGGGCGTTTTCAATTTGCCAAAGAGCTATCAAATAGGCAACTCATTAAAGTTCGATCGCAAGAGCGCATGGTGGGCTTTCAATTTTGTTAGTAATCTATCTCTTATCAAATTCTCCTACATGAAAAAAGATATATTGCTTCAACAAGAAAGGATAGAAAGAAAAGAGCTCTCGGATATCCCTAATGTTGAGGCTAAAGCTCTGGGACTTTACAAAAAAGATCCTAAACAATGCATAGAATATTTAACGGATTATTGCATGAAAAACAGCGAAGATGTTTTTGGAAAATGGTGGGATCTCTCGGAACAGCTTCTTGTAAAATATAATGAAGGTTTTATCAATACTTCTTCCGATGATTTTGCAAAAAAGGTAGGCTATCCTGTTGAATGGCTGAAACAGGTTGGTTATGAAAAAGGACCGATTTCATATCAAAAGCCAAAAAAAGGTAAGCCGTAAAATAAATGCATTGCATTAT
>JBAXUO010000112.1:0-5595 GCA_037129625.1 Chlamydiota bacterium | reverse complement strand
AGATCCAAGCCCTCCAATGAGACTATGCTCTTCTATGGAAACAAGAAGCGAAAATTCTTTAGCAAGAGTTCCTAAAAGAGCAGTATCTAAAGGTTTTACGGTGTGCATGCTGACAATTTGCGGAAATAAGGCACAAGCTTCGAGCTTTTTTGCAACTTCCATTGCAATAGATAAAGTATTTCCGGTAGTAATCAAACAGATATCTTTTCCTTTTTGAAAGACATGACCTTTTCCTATCGTTAAGTTGGGAATTTCCTTATAACACATAGGCTCCCCTTTTTTTCCGATACGTAAGTATATCGGACTATTCCAGGATAGAGATTGATGGAGGAGTCTTTTGAGCTCGAAACTGTCAGCAGGACAGAGAACGGTCATATTGGGAATGCTTTTGAGAAGAGCAATGTCATCGCAAGAACAGTGCGTAGCCCCTAATGAGGCATACGAAAGACCAGCGCCTGTCCCTACGATAATGGCGGGGACTTGATGATAGCAGATGTCAATTCGGATCTGTTCTAGGCAACGTATGGTATTAAATGGGGCAATTGTATAGGTAATCGGAAGTAATCCACACATGCCGAGACCGGCAGCTAGGCTTGTCATATTAGCTTCTGCAATGCCACAATTATAAAATCTATGCGGAAATTTTTGTTTAAAAGAATCGAACAGGCGATTTCCGATGTCTCCGGATAGTAAGACGATGCGGGGGTCTACTGTAGCCAGTTGAAAAATTTCATCTGCAAAGGTATTTCTCATAATCCAAGCTCCTTTTTTGCTATAATGACCTCTTCTTCAGTGGGTAGGCGATAGTGCCAGTTATTATCATCTTCCATGAAAGAGATTCCTTTTCCTTTAATGGTATGGGCAATAACTGCGGTGGGTTTTCCGTTGGAAGAAGGAAAATGATTGAATACTTGAGAAATAGCTCCATAGTCATGACCATCGATTTCAAAAGTGTTCCATCCGAAGGCTTTCCATTTATCTTGTAACGGAGCTATTTCTAAAACTTCTTCACTGCGATCGGTAGCTTGCCATTTGTTGTAATCAATAAAAACAAGAAGATTGTCTAATTTTTTACTTGGGGCAAATAGGGCCGCTTCCCAGATGGTTCCTTCGTTACACTCTCCATCACCAAGAAGGACTACAACACGGTAGGATTCTTGAAGGATCTTTCCGGCTAAAGCATGTCCGATGCCAAGAGAAAGACCGTGGCCGAGAGATCCTGTAGCAGCTTCGAGGCCAGGCACACATTTTGGTGAGGGGTGCTCCGGTAAGGAGCTTCCATTTTTGTTAAACGTTGAAAGTAAGTCGAGGGGGAAAAATCCTTTATGTGCCAGTATTGCATAAAGGGCAGCAATGGCATGCCCTTTACTTAAAATAAATCGATCCCTCAATCTGTCGTGAGGATTTTGGGGAAGAATTTGCAAAAAATTCCAATAAAGAGCTACCAGAATGTCTACACAAGAAAGAGCGGATCCTAAATGAGGAGCTTTTCCCAGAAAAGACATATCGATAATGGAGCTACGAATTTTTTTTGAGATATTTTCTAAGCTTATGGTATACATTGTATGGTTCCTAAAGTGAGTTTAGGGAAAAGTCATTGTAAGCAGAAATGCAAAAGAAGTAATCTGTTTTTTTTAGGAGTTATTGAATGCTTTTTTGGAAGAAGTGGAAGCTTTCTCCGCTGTGGGAGATTTTTGTTGGCGAAAGATATCGAAATGTTTACTTTTTTTGTTTAACACTGATCCCTAATTTTTTTGCTGCTCTTTTAGAGGGGTTTTCTTTTGGTTTTTTGCTTTTGGCTCTTTCTACTTTTACGGGTGAAAAAAGAATTCAGGATATTTTACCATTCCTAAATCATTTTCCTTTTTTTATTTCACTTTCAACTAAACAGATTTTTTTGTTTTTAGTTCTTGGCGCTGTTGTTTCTCAAATTATTAGAAGCATAGTTGTTTATTTATCTCAATATTTAATGATTCATCTTTCGTTAAGAATACAAGTCGAAGCTCAAAAAAAAGTATATAGACAGATTTTTCGCTTAAGTTTTCCCTGTGTTAGTTTATATAAAGTAGGTGATTTATCAAAATATGTTGAGGCTCCAGTATATTGTATAGGGCAGGTTTGTGTCGCAGCTAATAATTCTGTAGTTCATTTAATGACGATGGTGATTAATTTGGGCGTTATGATGGCGTTGAATGTGTCGTTAACTATTGTCTGTATAATTTTTTTTAGTGTTAGTATTTTTTTTCAAAAGTATTTATTTAAAAAAATAGCAGAGATTTCTCTGAAATTCTCGAATTGGGTAGTCGATTTTTCCAAAAGAACTGTACAAAATTTACATGGTATGCGTCAAATTCATGTTTTTGCAAGGCAGAAGAGTGTTTTACAAAAAATGGAAAACACCAATATAGAAGTTGCAAAGGCATCTTTGAAATTGAGTTTATGGAACAATCTAGTTCCTTCGTTAAATGAGGTTTTGTCTGTTTTTGCGTTGGGAATGGTTTTAATTTTGGGGTGTATTTTTTTAGATTCAAAGAATTTTTTGCCTGTTTTATTAACTTATTTAACGATTTCTTATAGATTAGCTATTCGAATACGTGAGTTTTTAGGAACATTAGGTTCAACTATAAGTGTTTTTGGATATTTGGTACGAACGGAAGAAATTCTCCAAGATTCAGATAAAGAATTTTGCAGCACTTCTGGAGAGAAACTGGTAGAATTTGCACAGCATATTGAATTTAGGAACGTTTCTTTAAGTTATTTAAAAAACCACGTATTTGCTGTCAAAAATTTCTCTTGTTTCGTTCCTAAAAATGCCGTGATTGCTTTAGTCGGATCTTCCGGCGCCGGTAAATCATCTATTATGGATCTTTTGGTTCGACTTTATGAACCTACCTCAGGAATGATTTTAGTAGATGGGCAAGATATTCGAAAATTTGAGTTATCTAGTTGGAGAGAGAAATTAGGTGTTGTCAGTCAAGATTCTTTCATTTTTAACGAAACAATCGAAGAAAATATACGATTTGGGAAACTGGAAGCTTCCCACGACGAAATTATCCAAGCCGCAAAAATGGCACATGCTCATGACTTTATTATGCGATTACCGGAAGGATATCAATCCATTGTTGGAGAAAAGGGATATCGATTATCCGGGGGGGAGCGTCAAAGACTTTCATTGGCAAGGGCTTTAGTCCGAGATCCTGAAATTTTGATTTTGGATGAGGCAACGAGTAATTTAGATAGCCATTCAGAGAAGATTATTCAGGATGCTCTAGGAGACTTTAAGACAAAAAAAACTATTATTCTTGTAGCCCATCGATTATCAACAATTGCTAAAGCAGATCAAATTTTGGTTTTGGAAAAAGGTCAAATTGTTGAATCAGGGTTTCATGATGAACTGATGCATAAAAAAGGACATTATGCTTCTTTTTGGAATATGCAATCTCATGAGAAGAAAGAGGTCACGGTATCATGATTCGATTTAGTGATATTCGATGTCCTACAAAACTTAAGAAAATTTATAAGACTTGGAAGGGAAAAGAATTTTCTATTTTGGATGTGGGTTGTGGTAAAGAATTTGTACAGGATGTGAAAAAGTGGTTTCCTAAAGCAAAATATTATGGCCTAGATAAAGAAAAGGGTTTTTATGACTCTACGAAAATGGATGGATTTTTTCATGTCGATTTGGAAAAAAACGACTTGAAATCTCTAGAAAACTCCACTTTTGATGTGATCATATGTTCTCATGTAATCGAACATCTTTCCAATGGATTACTTTTTTTAGAAAAATTAATCCAAGATCATTTAAAATCCGGAGGAACGATTTATGTAGAATTTCCTTCGGTTCATTCATTGTCTCTATGGAGTGCAAAGGGAACTTTACAATTTTGCGATGATCCTACACATATCAGAGTGTATGATACAAAAGAGATTGCAAATCTTTTCTTACAGAATCATATCAAGGTTCTTAGGTCCGGAAAAGCTCGTGATTGGTTACGAATGGTTTTGTTTCCTTTGACCATTCCTATTCAGATGTATTCTTTATTTAAAACAGGGCAAATGCGAATTTCTTTTGGACTTTGGGATATTACCGGTTTTGCAGAGTATGTCTATGGGAAAAAATGTGAGTGATTTTATGGTGGATATTTTTACATTTTTTCTTTAGCAAAGAGGGAAGAAAATTCCAGTATCTTGGAGAAATAAGAAGAGAGATCAACATAGGAATACCAAGTTGAATCAAAAGACAGGATTTTTTTACTTTTCTTTGAAAAACAGGACTTTCCGATTCAATCGCTTGTAGAATTTTTTTGTTTAATGCATGACGTTTGCTTATTCTAAATGCTTTTGCGCTATATGTTTGTGAGTTCATGCGGGACAACACCAAGAGTTCTGGTATATATGCCATCCCTTGATGTAGAGCTATTTTATGTGCTAAATACCAATCGGTAAGGGCTAATAAATTTGAAGAAAAACCTCCGTGTTGAATAATAAGAGGCCTATTGTAGATACAGCATTGACCATGGATAGCTAATTTTGTTTTTTGAAAAAGGATTTCTACTTCGTTTGGAGAAAAAAAATATTCTTTTTTTGGAAATTCTTTTGAAGGGGTTTTTATGGGATATTCTTGAAAAATAGATGGGTTATTTTGGAAAAATGCCCCCATATTACTACAGAAAACTCCTGTGGTAGGATGCTTTTGAAGTAGATTCATTGATTTTTCAAAAAGGCCCGGACAGATAATATCATCGGCGGCTGCATAATAAACAAAATCTCCTTTGGCAAGAGAAAATCCTTCATTCATTACATAAAGGATCCCTTGATTTTTGGCATGCACCATGATTTTTACGTAGGATAGTCCTTTCGTTTCTTCTAGTAGGATATCTAAGCTATTGTCCGTGGAGGCATCTTCTATGATGATAAGTTCTAATGGTTCGTAGCTTTGTTGTACAATGGCACAAATTGCTGATTTAATGTATTTGCTATAGTTATAACTTGCAAGGATGACTGATAAGGTGGGCTTTTTCATGATTGTAAGTCTGTGTAAGCTGTTAATAGGTGAAAGGTGTAGCTCATCATATCTTCTGTAGAAAGATTTTCTTGAGCAAAACAATATGCGTTATGAGTAATTTCTTTAGCTTCTTTATCTTTTTTTTTCCATTCCAGGATTTTTGAGGTAAGTTCTTGAGGTATAAAGTTAATATAGTGAAAGTTTGGGTAAAGTCCAGCATAGTACCATTCTAAGTATTCGGATTGCTCTTTAAAAATGAGCGATTGGGATCGAAGTTGCCAAAAAAAAGCTCCGGGAAAACAATTTCCATCTAAAGCTAAAAGATATTTGTACTGGAGTTGTTTTTCCTGTGAAAGGGAATTTTGCAAAGAAATCTTTTTCTTTAATTCTTTTTTTTGTCTTTCTTCCATCTGGCAGATGTTGTTAAAAGCTACGTCGAGAAGCTCCGGATGTTTTTGAGAAAGAGAAACCACTTGCATCCGTGAGTTGTTAGAAAAATCGGCTATGCCGGAGGAGCTGCCTCGCCAAAAAGCTTTTTCTAGCTTTAGAGGCCAAGGATATCGGGAATACATTTTTTGGAATCTTTTGAA
>JBAXUO010000111.1:0-5663 GCA_037129625.1 Chlamydiota bacterium | reverse complement strand
AGTCGAGAACAATTAGAGGCGCCGTTATTAGTATAAGAGAAAATGTATATCTTGTCGGTTGTGGCCGGACAGATGCAGGAGTGCATGCTTTAGCGCATGTATCCCACTTTTCTTTGGATCATCCTATTCCCTGTGATCGAATCCTCTATGCCCTCAATTGCATGCTTCCAAAAGACATACGCATCCTTTCGCTCTCTGACATTCCTTTAGATTTTCATGCTAGATATTCTGCTCTTCGAAAAATCTATCACTATCACCTTTCCTTTGGTCCGAGTTTTAATCCCTTTCGCAGGCTCTATACCCACCATTTTTTTACCCATTGGGACCTAGAAAAAGTGAAAAAAGCTATTCCTTATTTCATAGGAACTCATGATTTCACCTCATTTGCAAATGAAGCCCACCAAGGTTCAGCCTCTCGTAATGCCACCCGAACTCTCTTTCGTTTGGACCTACAAGAAGAAAGTCCATCTCTTTATCGCTTGGAATTCGAAGGTAATGGATTTCTTTATAAAATGGTCCGAAACATTGTCGGGACATTAATTGATGTAGGATTTAACAAAATTGATCCGGAAGAAGTCCCAGCCATCTTCGCAGCCAAAGACCGAAGAAAAGGGGGAAGAACATCCCCAGCTCAAGGTTTATTTCTCGTTAGCGTTCTCTATCCGATTCACCATACTGAACAAAATAGTCCTCTAATGACTCAAAATGCTGAGCAATCCCCTCCGAATACGGCATCTTCGCTGAGCAAATGAGTACCGGAACTGCAGAAGTTTGAGAAAGGGCTACAAAACCCCGAATACTATCTTCAAATCCGATAATCCTCTTCCCTTCCCCATACAAAGCAATCGCCTTTTGGTAGGATTCGGGATGAGGTTTTTCATGGGTATAATCTTCTCTTGTAATCCAATAAGGAATGGTTTGTAAGACCGGAAGTTTTTTTTGTATAATCTTCACATCTCGAAGAGAAGAATTGGTGACCACACATCGGGTCATATTTTTCTTTTGAAGAAAAGACAGAAATTCTTCTACCCCTGGCATGGATTGCAAATCCCACTTTTGTAAAAGATCAAACAGAATATCCCTTTTTTCTTTCCTTAAAATATCCCAAGGTGTTTTTTTTAACTCCGGAAATTGACTTATAAGAAAATCCTGCAATTCCGCAGGACCCTGATGAGCAATAGAGCAGTAGGAAATAAAATCGATATCTAAAGAACACCCCTTTCTTCGACAAAGGGTTTTATAGGCCTCAAAATGGAGAGGTTCCGTATCAATTAGAAGGCCATCCATATCAAATAAAAACAGCTGAAAATCTTTTACATGCATACATCCATCCTGAATGATGCAAGACATTATACCTCATTATTTTTTTTGTGGCAAAGACTCGAATGGATTCCATGCTACTTGGTTAAAAAGGGCGTATAGAAAAATTTTGATTAACACCCTTTTCTTGTCATAAAAAACTTATAAAGTAAAAAATCTTCAAGACAAAAACAGGAGAAGTGCAAAAAAAGCTTCTTAAGTAGATTTTCAAACGTTACAGCTTAAAAGCATCACTTTCAAACTGCAACATTTTTTCCATTCGTAATCAATGACTTACACTTCTTAACTTAAGGACACCATGGTCCAAGAAAAGGCCCACAAGCTGCTATACAGATAGCTAATCCCCAACCCATTGTACTTGAAGTACACACTCCTACACAGATTGTATAAGAAGCAATCAAACCATCCGCTTTTGGAAGACAGCAGAGCCCTAGCAAAAAAATTGGAATAGTAAGATTCGCAATCCTATTTGAAACTAGATTACTGATAGCTGAAACAGTAAATCGACCTAATTTATTGGCCACTTTTTCTCCATTTTTTTTGCAATTAGAGAGCAAACTGTAAGGACTAAACGTATTACTGATCTTCATTTTTTCTCCATTATAAAGTGTTAAAAAAAAGGAATGTTTACAGGGGGTAAAATTTTGTTACAAAAAAATTTTTCATTTGTAATTCAAGGTTGTAGAATCTCTCTAGACTACTTCCAAAAACTATTTTTTTTGTCAATACCCTGCAATTTGAAAGAAAAAGTTTCAAACTGCAGGATAACAAATTATTTTCCATTCCCAATCATGGACTTAATTTTTTTAAATATTTCTAAGGGTGTCGAAATTGAATGTAGAGCCATCACTTAAGGACACCATGGCCCAAGAAAAGGCCCACAAGCTGCTATACAAATAACTAATCCCCAACCCATAGTACTTGTCGTACAACCTGCTACACAGATTGCATAAGTAGCAATCAAACCATCCGCTTTTGGAAGACAGTACAGCCCTAGCAAAAAAAGTGGAATAGTAAGATTCGCAATCCTTTTTGAAACTAGATTACTGATGGCTGAAACAGTAAATCGACCTAAATTGTTAACAGCTTTTTCTCCAATTTTTTTACAATTCGAAAGTAAACTGTAAGAACTAAATGTATTGGTGACCTTCATTTTTCCTCTTTTATAAGGGTTTGAAAAAAAATATTTAACTAACAAGCCCAAAGTCTGAGCAAGCACCTGCTTATTTTAAGGAGTTGGAGCGATTGCCAAAGGCGCACAACCTATAAGACACGCAACAAGTCCCCAACCGACTGTTGCAAATTCACAAGCTATAACACAAATCCCATAAGCAACAGGTCCTGCATCCGCTTTTGGAAGAGCGCACATCCCAAGCAAAAAAAGTGGAATAGCAAGATTCGACACCCTAATTGAAACTAGATTACTAATAGCTGAAACGGTAAATCGACCTAAGTTGTTGGCTGTTTTTTCACCAATTTTTTTGCAATTCGAGAGCAAACTGTAAGAACTAAATGTACTGCTGATCTTCATTTTTCCTCCATTATAAGGGTTTGAAAAAAAGAAAACTGTACAGATGGAAAGAATTCCTTACAAGAGAAATTTCTTATTTGTAATTTAATGTTGAAATATCACTTTGAAATAGCCCCCAGGGCTATTTCTCTATAGCCGTTTCTTTACAAAATTCCAACGCCCATGCTGCAAGCTTGTGTAAATTATTTCTTACAACGGGCTCTTTGAGATAAGGAATCCAATTTTCTTGAGTAACGGAATCACTTATGACAAATAAAGACAAGGTTTGTACTTTTTTTTCATGACCAATGGCATAAAGAGTTGCTGTTTCCATTTCGACTACATCCATCCCAAGTTTCGTTACCCGGCTTATGTCCGCCGGTGTTTCCTTAAAGATTGCAGAGAAGCTCCAGGCTGCAGCTCTATGAAAATTAGACAATGAGTGCTGCTTTATAAATTTGTCCCAAGCAGAAAGCATTTCCACATCCGCCTTAGCATAAGACTCCCCTTTCAAATAGAGATGGGCAACTCCATCCTCTGCTAGGGCTTTTGATGCTATAATAAAATCGCCAATAGAATGTCTCTTCATTAAAGTTCCGGCAGTACCTACGGCAATAAACTTTTTAACACCGAGTGCAATTAATTCTTCCATTTTTATAGAAAGAGCCGGAGCCCCTAATCCCCAGCCACCGAGAATACCAACCCTACCCTTTTCTATTATGTATAGATTAGAAAACGAATCGGATACCTTCATATCTGGAATCTTCTCTAAAAAATATTTCAAAGTACTTTGTTGGTAACAAACCAGAATAATTTTTGGTGGAGTAAATTCGTTAAGATGTCCCTTTTTTCTTTTGTATTCCATGTACTTTTCTGCTGTTACGATCGGCTCGATCGCCAAGGAAGCCGCAAATGCTGTAGAAAACATTGTGAACAAAAACACTCCAAAAACAACAGCTCTCTTCATTTTTTACTCCTGATGGAAGGATTTTGGGGGAAATTATAAACCTTAACAAAAAAAAGATCAAACGCTCAAGGATTTAGCTCGCCCGAAACCAAAACAATTCTTCTATTAAATGAGCCTCTTTCTTTTTGTTTTTTGAGACGCAAGGCTTCTATCTTTTCCTTAGAGAATCCTTTCCATTTCATGATTGCGTCCAAGACTTCTAAAACATCTGCTAATTCTTCCTCCGATTCTTCTTGGATATATTCCTTAACCTCCTCTAAGAGCTTTTCCACTAATCGCTTTCCATACTCCGTGTTATCGGCAACGTACATGTTAACGGGTAGTCCTTTTTGCCTCATAATCTCCGGGATAAAATCTCTAACTAATTTAGACATGAGAGGTAAACTCCTTAATAGTAATTTTCGTTTGTTTTCAAAAAAAATGGATCATCCAAAAAATGCGTACAGATTTCTTTAGTTTATAGGGTATAGCGACTCCTTCTTTTGATCAATGAACAAAAACCAGCATCCCCCACATTACCCAATACATTTATAATCAATATGTTAAAGCATTAAGTCTACCTTATTTACAACCTTAGCATTAAAATTAATAGAATTATTTAAACTTTATTGTAAAATGAAACTAAAAGACCATTTTAATATGAAACAAGAATCTCATAGTTTTAATTATATCTATTTCAGCCTCTTCTTCGTAATCGTCTTCGCCTCCACCCTCTCCCTGTTCTCCTTCCTCCCACCTTCCCAATCCACTTTCTTCTTCACCCTATACGCCCTCGGAGAATCCCTATTAGAAGTTTTCCTCCTCCTCACCCTTACCCTGTTAATCAAAGAATACCTCCCCCCTTGGTGCGCTTATCTATTCATAGGCAGTAGCTTCTTACTCTTCCTCTCCCATATCATCGACATCTTCCTCATCCGCATCGTCGATCTAAATTGTTTGGAATGCATCGACTTTGTCCTCGATGAAAACATAGACAACTTCTTAGAAATGATCCAAACCACCAATATCCCTCTTTTTATATGGGGGCTCTTCGGGCTTATTCTTCTTTGCCTTCCTCTAATCGGTATTATGCTTTTCATCGGAACTCAAAAACTCTCCGAAAAAAAACCTATCTTTTGGCAAAAAAAACCCATTCTCAAAACTCTTTTCTCCGCAACGGCTTTACTTTGTCTTTTTGACCTTTCTTTCTCATCATCCATTGACCTCTCTTCTAATCCTCTCTATCAAAAAGCATTACCCTGGAAAAAAACATTAATCTCTCATCAAAATCCAATGATAACCACAGGCCCCATTGGACTACCAAAAGAAGAAAACACTATTTTTTCAACCATTGACAAAATGGAACTTGCACCTATTCAGAAACCAAATATTTACCTTTTTATTTCAGAAAGTCTTAGAGCCGATTATATAACAGAAGAAAACGCCCCCAATGCAACCCAATTCAAAAAAGAAAATGTCTCCCTGCCTCTTTCCTTATCCAATGGAAATGGAACCCATCTGTCCTGGTTTTCGATTTTCCATTCCAATTTCTCTTACCTTTGGTCCCTCACTCAAAAAAGAGGTTCTGACAAAGGAAGCCCCTCCCTATATATTTTGAAAAAAATGGGATACAAAATTCATGTGTACTCCAGCGCTCAACTCAATTATTACAATATGAAAGAACTGCTTTTCGGAAAAAATCTCTACCTCGCCGATAGTTTCCACTCTTTTCCTCACTACTATCCCAAAGAAACCTTCGAAACAGATGCCCAAGCGATTCAATCATTAATCAAAGATAAAAATATGGAAGAAGAGGGAAATCTCTTTATCATTTTTCTCGACTCCACTCATTTCATCATCGTTATCGGGTCGGGTAAGGTAACCTCG
>JBAXUO010000110.1:0-5695 GCA_037129625.1 Chlamydiota bacterium | reverse complement strand
AGAAAATCTCTTCGTAAACTGCCACACCTGAGTCGAGGACAAAAAATGCATAAAAGTAGTGACATCAGAAACCGCATCAAATCCATTATAGACTAAAGCTTCTTTCTTCCCTTGTCCTTGATGCACTTGAGAAATACTTTCTCTAAATCTCCAAAAAGTTCCCGGCATTTTTCGAATGATTGAAACATCCAATGCATTGCCAATCATCCCTATGATTCGGCTTTCTTTCTTGCTTCCAGTAAGAACAGCTGTCCACTGTAAGCAGCACTTGACCACACTAAAAAAATTCCAAGAGCCATCTCCTCTATCCAAAACTTGTGCAAAGGCTTTTGTATAGCTTGGCGATAATTTTACAATACTCATAAATGATCCCTCCAAAAAGATCGGTGGAGATAGTATCAAAAAGAGCTCTTCTACAAAATGTTTTTTTTGTTTTTTATATTTTTTCTTAAAAAATTTAATTTTACGTCCTTGCCTTACTTGAATCAAAAAACTATTACTATCAAAAATTTTTAATTAAAAAAACTTACATTCTTTTTTTATTTACGATTTATTGAAAATATATTAAAATTTTCAATTCTAATTACATACATTTCAGGAGAAAGCTATGTCAGCTATCACTTTTTCTGCCCATTTTAGACCGCTCGAAAACCCTCTAGATAAAACCCTGTTTTACTTAGACCTTCTCAATGATGAAAAAATTACTGATTTGAAAATACGCTTTATAGCCTCCAAAGTCATTTTAGAGACCATTAATGAGAATCATTTTTTTCCGCCTTCCTTAATCCACCCTTTCATCCGAATCGTAACCAACCTACTTAACGATCCCCATCTTAATACCCGTCAAGGGGCATCCATCCGAAAAAATGCCGCAGAAAGCTTGTTACTCCTGCATTGTTGTTGTGACATTCCCGAAAGCGCTAAAACTGATTTAGCTTTTACTCTTTTGCAAATGACAGAATCTTCCGATCTTTCCTATGCACAGACCCCTATTGCCCTTACCATTTTATCTCAATCGTTGTCTCTGCCGGAAAATGGCTTGACCTATTTAACCGACGCTCTTCGTAATATTATCCAATCTAACGATATTGACCCAAATCTTGCTTCTAGACTGAAATTAACTGCCGCAAATGAAATCTTACTTATAAGCAAAATAAACTTTAACCCCAGACCTCTTAAAGACCACTTAGCCTTTGCTTTGCTGGTCATTATAGGCTCTCAAGATTTATCTTCAACCCGTTCTACTTCATTGCAAACTAAAGCCGCTCATGCCATCCAAAGACTCTGTAGAAATTGCTCTTTTTCAGAATTGCCCATTTTTTTAGAGATCGCTTGGCTAGAGGCCAATCGTTTTTTAGAAGAAACCAGAATAGATCGAACATTAGAAATTTTTTCACGTTTAACCGAAAGAAGAGATCTTTATGCTTTATGGAGAGACCAAAGAAATACAGAAAGACTCCATCAAGCTCAAATTCAAACGCCGGACACAGAAATCCAAACTATTTTCAACCAAATTCAACCTTTATTTCCAAACAAGGAAACCTTTCTAGACCTATCTTCAGAGCCTTCTTTTATTTTAACTTTTCCTTCCCTCTTTATCGCAAAAATCATCTGTTCTCCTAAAATATCTTCCCATTGTTTGCCACGTTTTCTTTCCAAAGATTCTAGACCCTTAGACGAGCATCCCATTACCGAGGAACAATTCACGAAAATACGAGAGAAAATCACAGCCATACATCAAACGGCTCGAGGTTTTGCTGAACCACAAAAAAATTCTCTCTATGAATCTATTAAAAATGATCAAGAATCAACTGATGTTTCAGTAAAAGAGATAGCCCTTCAAATCAAAGGCATTGTCAATGAACTTCAACAAAACCCTATTCTGATTGCCACTATGCAAAAATTCTTAGAATTAGCAGAAAGCTTTTCTTAATAAAAATCTTACATCTCTTAGAAACTGAAGAAGTACAATTTCTAATTAAAAAGTGCCAAATTTTGCTTGGCACCTACGTTCACTAATGTAAAATTTTAATCAAAGGATGCGCTAGTTCTTTTAAAATCATCGAAATTAAGAAAATTTTCAAAAAAAGATTCATGCGATCTTTAGTCTTTATGTATTCATAGATAATAATAATCACCCATAAAATACATAAAAAAAACAAAAACAGGGCTAATGAAGTCGTTAAAATGTAGTCCTTTAAAAAAATACCACCCAAAAGAACAACTCCAATAATTGAAGAATAATCAATTTTTTTTTCATTTTACCAACACGGGTTGCCTGATACTGAGTCTCTACTATCTGATGATTCATTCCTATTATCATGTTCATTAGATGTCGTATTATTTGAATTATTGTTATAGCTTTTCCATGCCTCATGAAGCTCATCAACAGCTTTAAATCCCTCTTTAACACCTATTGCAGCTGTAACTCCACCCAAGATTGGCTGTCCAGTCGCAGCGAAAGCACCGGCGCCACCAAGTGCAGCGGCAGCGTTTAGCCCATGATCCATTGCTTTATCTAAATGCTGATCCACTTCAGGAGTCCACTCACACTTTTGAAATTGATAACGACATGCACCCCATTGAATTTTTTGATTCTCTTTAACGATCATTTGTATTTTGGGTAAATAAAAACCGTATTCGTCTTTTGTGATATTTTTTACATCCAATCGTCCAAAAGAACTTGTATATATAAAGCATGAGCTATTTGAAGCTAATACATATTCATCTTTAAGATACACTTTTTCTCCTTCTGTTCTTTCTACGCAGTAATCGTATAAAGGGATAAACTGCCAAATAGTTGGAATATCCTCTTGTTGAACATCCCTTTCTTGGGAGAAATTCTCTTCGTCACTTTTAGCATCAATTGCCGTCAACGTCAACATACAAAAAAGCAAAAAAGCAAAAACATTACTCTCATCGTCACTCTCTTTTTGATAGATTTAAAAAATTTGTATAATACAAAAAGAGTTTCAGTTAAGACCTATTCATATTTTTTTTCAATTTATTTTTTTGAAGTTCAAAAGTTCATAGAGGTAACAAAGAATTCTTCTCAATAAAAATCTTACAACTCTAGAAAAAAAGAAGAATTCTAAAAGAGGCCTCTACGACCTCTTTTAGAATAGAATGAATTTAGGCTAAAACCGCAGCTATTTTTGCCTCTTTGACAAGAGTCTCATGCATACGTCCTTTATAAACCTCAGCACCTATCGTCAATACAATACTTACGATAGACAAACTAATAACAGTTCCTGCGAAGGAAAGACTCATAATAAAACCAACTAAAGAAAAAATTGTAGCAGCAATGCCTGCTACTTTTTTCAAGATATTTAATGTCTCTAAATAAATCTTTTCTTTTTGCTCTGTTTTATCATCAGCCGTACGTGTTTTCTTACATTCAGCTTTGTGGATGTCTCTTACAGAAAAACCGGCATCCATACTATCAATAATCAAACAAAGGCAACTACCAACAATCCCCAAGGCAGCTAACGTCCGGGTGCCCAAGGAAAGAACCTTGGCAGCTGTGAGAAAGTTCGTTAAACGAAAACCATCAGAGACAAGCTCCGTACCCTCTCGGCCCATCTTCTCTAAAGCTTCAACCTCTTTTTCACTTCCCTTTGGAACTTCCCGATACCCTAAAACTGCCTTTCGAAAAATATCAATCGTTACAGGCAATTTTGTTAAAATGGATATAGAAATCGCACTTTTAACTTTATCCAAACCGGAATTCAAAACAGTAACCACTCTTTCGCTTAAAGAGAAAAATTTACTGTCACTAAGAAATTTCGGACACTCCAAAATACGTAGAAAAGCAAACATGATCTTATTAGATCCTTTTCCACTATCCACATATCTAGAAACAATCCCAAAATAATCGGGTTTACTTATTTTAGGTTCACCTTTTTTAGGTTTTTCCTGTGTACCCATCACACCTGATAAAACTCTACTTACCATAACAACTCCCCCTGTAATAAAATCGATGAAATGATACGCTATGCTATGTTAAAAAGAAAGAAAAAAAAAGATTACTGACAAAAGAAAAATTTATCTTTGACCCCTCGAATCCAATCAGAAGCAGCCATAGCTTTTTTCCCTTCTAATTGAACCTCAAGAATTTCTATACCCTTATCTCCACATGCTACAACGAAAGGAAACTGAGATAAAATTTCTCCGGGAAAACCCTTGTTTTCCACCACCCGAGATCGTAAAACCTTACACATTTTTCTCTCAGATCCTACGGAAAGAAAAGCATGAGCCCCAGGATGAGGAGAAAAAGCTCGAATCTGATTATGAATCTCTTGAGCCTTTCTATCCCAAACAATCCCCGTTTCTGAAGATTGAAGTTTAGGTGCAAAAGTCACGTCACTTTCTTTTTGTGGAAAGAAATTCACTCCACCCATTGCATATTTATGAAGAACATCCAAAAGAAGCGGTTTAGCAACTAATGAAAGTTTTTTTTCAAGATCTTCACCTGTCATCTCTTCAGAAATGCCAACAGAAGCCTGGGCTAATATGTCCCCTGCATCCATCTTCAAAACCATTTTCATAATGGTAACACCGGATTCGATTTCCCCATTCAAAATAGCCCTTTGAATAGGAGCCGCACCACGAAGCTTCGGTAATAGACTGGCATGTACATTAATGCAACCCAGCCGAGGAACATCTAAAAGTGCTTGACTTAGAATTTGACCATAAGCCACTACAACAAAAACATCCGGCCTTAAAGTCAATATTTCTTTTATGAAATCTTCCGAAGAAGCCTTTTGAGGCTGAAACAAAGGAACAAAAGGTATCGTTTGCGCAACATAATCTCCCACTAGAAAAGCTTTTTCCTTGGCCCTTCCCTTGAGACGACTCGGTTGAGTCACTACAGCCACAATCTCTTTCTTTTTTTCTACAAGGAAAGATAAAATATCTACTGCAAAAAGAGGCGTTCCAAAAAATACAATTCTCATATTTTCAATGAGTGGTTTTCCTCAGTTTTCAAAGATTGAACTTTTCGTTTCAAAAGATCAACATCCTCGAAAATGTCTTCCAAACTTTCCCCATCCTCAGATGTAGACTCCTTTGAAGAGATCCCATGCATTCCAATGATCCCTCGCTTAGAAGATCGACAAAAATCAATCCAATGACGTACTTCAGGGATCATTTCTACTTCTTCTTCAATTTTTGTAAGAGCCTCTTCCAAACGATACTTCATTCGATAGGTATATTTAAAAGCTTTGGATAAATTTTGTCGCACACTTAACGAAAAACCATGTCTTTTTAAACCAATTATATTAAGCCCGCCAAACCTATAAGGAGCCCCGCCTCCTATCGTATAGGGGGGAACATCATGAGAGACTCGACTAAAACCCCCAACCATCGCATAAGCTCCTATCCGAGAGAACTGATGCACCGGAGTCGCCCCTCCAACGATCGCAAAGTCTTCGATAATAACGTGTCCGGCTAGCATAGCCCCATTAGCCATAATCACCCGATTCCCTATCACACAATTATGAGCAATATGACAATAGGCCATAATTAAACAATGATCACCCACGCTAACGACCGAATTTTCCTGACAGGACGAATTAATCGTCGCATACTCTCGGATTTCACAATTCTTACCAATGGTAACAAATGCTTTTTCACCTCGAAATTTCAGAGCTTGTGGTTTCGTCCCAATACAGGCCCCAGGCCAAATAACAGTCCC
>JBAXUO010000011.1:0-15577 GCA_037129625.1 Chlamydiota bacterium | reverse complement strand
ACTAACCCCATTTGCTATTGCCATAGATATTATCTGTAATATTTTCAAATCAACTATTGGACTTTTAATAAACAAACTAGGAATTAAATTGGCTTTTGAATGTGGATGTTCTAGTAGAAGTTCTAATGAAGATCTAGTTCCAAATCCCGTCAAAACTCCAGATCCAAAACTAACAAAAAAATAATTGGTTCGTTAGAGTTTTTCATAAAATAAGCCAACCTATTTGTGGTTGGCTTTTTTGTCATTATTTTTTTCCATTGAATAATTCACTAGCATTTTCTACAATCCATCCCGAAAAAAAGCAAAAACTAACAAGAGGATTATACTATGCCTACACCAGTGTCTAACCAATATTTTCCAGCTACAGCTTGGGCGAACAAAGGCTGGGGTTCAATTAATGAACCTCTAACCAAAGAAGTGAGAGAACCTAAATGGAATTTACGTTTACTCTCCTTCTACAAACCCGCAAAACAAGTAGAAAATCCAAATGGAGGATTCCATCTTGGCAGGCTAATTACCACTTTCCTAAAAAGCGTTACATTAACACCATTTGCTATTGCTATCGATATTATCTGTGATATCTTTAAAGTAACTATTGTTCTTTTAATAAAACTAATGGGTAAACTTTCAGGATGTGAAACAAAATCAATTACAGATGCAATTTTTGGTAAAGCCCCAGATCTAACAGGTCTACCTTGGGGCGATCGTCTCCTTATTCGTATGGCTCAGCGACAACAAGATCGAGCAGATCTAGATCGAGCAACTCTAGCTCAAATAAAAAAATTGTGTAATTAGAGTTTTTCATAAAAAAAGCCAACCCATTTCTGGTTGGCTTTTTTGTTATTGGTCTTTTCTTACAAAAAGTTCTATACTAAGAAAAAAAGGTATCTTATGTGGAAAAAAACTCTTCTCTTCTGTACTTGTATCTTCTCTGTCTACGCCGCTAACGAAAACAAAGAGGTCTTTATCCCCGATGCCCAAGGAAACCTTGGACAAGAAATGTCTGTAGACGCTCCAAAAGAAAAAATCGCTGAACCCATCGCCTTCCAAGGGGCCTTCCTCAAAATGCTCCTATCCCTAGGTGCCGTCATCCTACTTCTCCTATTATCCTTCTGGGCCTTAAAAAAACTTATGAGAAATAGAAGACAAGGGCATGACAAATTAATCCACATCATCGAACAAAAAGCCATCAGCCCCAAAACTATGCTCTACCTACTTGAAATCGACAATGAAAAAGTTCTCATTGCCGAATCCCAAATCCATGTCAAAAAAATCCATTCTCTCTCTCAGATAGAGGACGACCCAAAATTTCTGAAAGAATAATCACATCCCTTACACACCTCACAGATCCTATCCGCAGGTCCAACTCTGTCTTCCTCTTTTTCTCTTCGACATGTACCTTTTTCTTACGCTCCTGCGTCATGCGAACCTACCGGTTTAGATATAGATTCTCTCATAGATGTATCTGCTTGAATATTCTTTATCCGCTGATAATCCATCACCCCTAAATTCCCCTTTCTAAAAGCTTCCGCAATCGCAAGAGGCACTTGAACCTCGGCTTCTCTGACTTTAGCAATATACTCTTGCTCAAAAGCCACTGCCATCGCTCTTCTTTTCTCCGCTTCCGCACGAGCAATACGAACATCCGTTTCCGCTCTTTCTGCTTGCAAGCGAGCCGAAATGTTCTCAGCCACTTTTAACTCAGAAATATCAATCGACAAAATTTGATAAGCCGTCTTAGCATCCAAACCTTTCTCTAATACAAGCTTGGAAATTCTCTGCGGAGACTCTAAAACTATTTGATAGGAGTCAGAAGAACCAATAGCACTCACAATCCCTTCTCCCACTCTAGCTATGATCGTCTCTTCCGTAGCTCCACCCACTAATTGATTGATATTAGTACGAACCGTCACTCTCGCCCGACACTTCAACTCAATGCCATCCTTGGCCACAGCCGAAATATAATCTTCCGTCTTTCGAATCGGAGGACAATCTATCACTTTAGGATTTACCGACGTTTTTACCGCTTCAAAAATATCTCTTCCCGCTAAATCAATCGCCGTAGCTTGTCTCCAATCCAAAGGAATATTCGCCTTGTCCGCCGCAATCATCGCACGAACCACATCGTTAACTCTTCCTCCCGCCATATAATGCGTCTCTAAATCCGAAACGGTTATCGATTTTAAACCCGCTTTAAAAAGATTGATTCTAGCCGTCACAATCAAACGTGTAGGAATCTTTCTCAAGCTCATCCCAATAATATTCACAAATGCAATCGGAGTCCCCGAAACAAAAGCCTGAAACCAAAGATTGATAAATCGGCTGATAATTAAGAAAAACATCGCAGCCGCTATTCCTAAAATCAAAAGAAACATAGACGCTCCTGATGAAAGTTCCAATCCAAATATACTCATACCTTTCTCCTTACAATTATATGATTTTCTTCCCAACTCATTACCTCTACAACGATTCCCTTTTCCAAATACCCACTTTTGGAAATCGCCTGGTAACTACTCCCTTCTATCATTACATAACCAGAAGGTTTTAAATCGGTCTCTACAACACCTACCTTGCCAATAAGATTTTCGTTACTCAATCCTGCATGAGATCCTTCTTGGTCTTCCTTATGAAAAATCTTTTTTCTTTTAATACTCCAAAGTGCTAAAGAAATCGCAAATATAACACCCAATACAATCGCACTTAAATACAAGCCAATAAATACAAAAGACTCCCCATGCACAAACGTAAGTACCAAACCAAAAAAAAGGAGCCCCGATCCTAATAGGCCCATCACAGCACCGGGAAGCAAAAATTCAAAATAAATTAAAATACACCCAAAAAAAACTAAAAAAATCTCAGCTACTCTCATACAAAAACCCTCGTTCTTCTAAAACTATACTCTCTTTCTTTTTTGCAAAAAAGCGATTTTATTTCTTGATTCTCTCTATCCATATTAGGTATTAATGAATAAAGATATGTTTGTACTCATGAAAATTAATAAACAAATTTTTTTTCTTATCTTTTTATTCCATATCGGAACATGTGAATGCTCTATAAACTACTCTACGACATTTTTAGGACTATCCGATCACCTAACCTTATCTCAACTCGAAGAAGCCTCCCGCCTGTTCGCTCTTGAAAAAAAACCTCCTCAATCCTTAAGCGCCCTACAATTTCGTGTCGAAGAAGATAAAAACACCCTCATCCAAACCCTTCATGCCAACGGTTACTACGACGCAAAACTTCATATCACCCTTGATAAAACAACAAAAACTATTCAAGTACAAATACACATTGACCCCGGCCCTCGCTATATATTGAAGGATTACCAAATCAAAAATGCCCCCTGTCCCATCTCCTTACCCTCTTTGCAAATTCAGCTCTGGAAACCTGTTCTTACTCCAAATATCATCCAGGCAAGACTCGCCCTTTTATCCGAAATGGCCAAATGTAGCTACCCTCTCTCTGCTATCGAATCCGAAGAAATTACAGTCAATACCTTTGAAAAAAATGTTACCGTTCAAATCACTCTATCACCAAGCCCTCAATGCCGTTTTGGACCCATCACTATGAAAGGCCTCCAAGAAATCTCCCCACTATTTATCGAAAGGAAAATTCGATGGAAAGAAGGGTCTCTCTATGCACCGGAAAAAATTGAGGACACGCAAAAAAGACTTTTAAAAACTGACCTGTTTAGCTCTGTTTTGATTTCCCATGACGAAAAAGTACAAGATAAAGATTCCTTACCTATGAAAATCCACGTCGCCGAATCAAAACATAAAAGCGTCAGCATCGGAGCTAGCTATGCAACTGTCGAAGGACCTGGAGTCGTCCTCGGTTGGACCAACCGAAATGTCCGAGGCCTCGGAGAACAATTCTCCATCGACGGAGAATTAGCTAAACGATACCTCACAGGAATCATAACGTATCGTAAACCCGACTTTTGGAAACTCGATCAAGATTATTTTCTCCAATTACAATCTTTGCGAGAAAAAATCACCATCTTCCTTGCCTTCTCTTATAGCATGACAAATCGCTTAGATCGAAAAATCAATGAACATACAAACCTTTCCTTAGGCATCCGTAATGAATATATCGACGTCAAGCATAGTATCAATGATGGTCGCTACGCTCTACTAGAACTACCCATCTTCATCAAATATTCTACCGCCAATCATATTTTAAACCCTACCAACGGAATGAACATCTTCTATTACGGAACTCCGGCCTTAGACTTCTTACATAGTCATGTCGTATTCCTCAAGCAACGCTTAATACAAGAATTTTATATCCCCTCCTCAGCATCAAAAAAAGTGGTCTTCGCTTGGAAAATTCAACTCGGATCCATTCTTGGCCCCCCCATCTCCCACATCCCCATGACCAAACTCTTCTTCGGAGGCTCCGATGATACCCTCAGAGGTTATCGATACCGCACCGTTAGCCCAAGAAACTCTAATCACGACCCGAAAGGAGGTAGATCTGCCATTTACTTCACCTTCGAACCCAGATTCCGAGTCACCGAAAATTTGGGTATCGTCCCATTTACCGATATAGGAACCGTTTCAACCAAGTCATTCCCTTCTCCCCTACAAAAATGGTATAAATCCGTCGGAATAGGCTTGCGTTATTTTACCTTTTTTGGTCCACTCCGATTAGATATAGGCATACCCCTAAATAGAAGAAAATTAGATCCTCACTTCAGGGTCTATGCAAGTATAGGACAATCTTTTTGATGAAAAAAAAATCATTCGCTCCGATCATTCTTTACCTGTTCTCCTTTCTTAGCCTTATCGCTTTTTCTATCGGAATTCTCTTACATACCTCTTGGGGACAAAAAAAACTCCTCTCCTCCATTACTTATGTAATCCAAAAAAATGGAATCGTTTTTTTAGCTGAGAAAATTGAAGTACCGAGACCTTGGACCTTTCAACTGACAAATGTAAAAATTCAACAAGGAACCGACGAAATTTTTGTCGAAAATTTACAAGCCACCATTCGACTGCTTCCCCTTGCTTGGAAAGAGCTTTCTTTCAAAAACCTCCAAGCCCAAAATATTACCCTCCATCGACAAGACTCCACAAAACCTATAATTTCTTCCAAAGCACCTCTCTTTACAGGAAAAATTTCTATTCAGTCCTTTTCACTTAAAAATCTTCATATCAACCCCACCATTACCCTCCATGCCACCGGAAAAGGTAAATATCATAAAAAAACACTTTTTCTAACCACCCGTGTAGAAAGAGAAAACTTTTCCCATACTTACGTCGACCTAGAAACAAAAATTCATAAAAATAAATGTATCTTTCTCAAAGCCTCCGGCTCTTTTACAACCCTCTTGGCTTTCTTTCCCTCTCTCCCGTTCGATGGAGAAGGATCCTTTGCTCTAGAAATTAAGGAACCTTGGGAAGAATACTTCGTTCCGGGAATAAATACCTGGGATGGAAAACTGAATGCAACCTTCCAAAAACTCTCAGGACCGGATATCCCCAAAAATTTAGAACCTTTATGCAAGGATTTTCTTCTCTCTACCCGATTCTCCATACTTAAAGATTTGTCCATCAAAATCCCCCTACTTTCACTCTCCAACACCTTATTCTCAATTCTAGCTCAATTAGAAATTAGCCCACAAATGACCCTTAACAAAGCCTCATTTTCCTACAAAATCCCCTCCCTATTTCCTATTCTTTCTACACAAGGAGCCTTCTTAGGTAAAGGAACCCTTTTACCTAAACAAAATACACATGAACTCACCCTAGATTTTCATTTAGATAACCTCCAATTGGCTCACATTCAAAATGAAAATTTTAAAGGAACGATCCACTCTGTATTAGATAAAAACACATGGGCAGGAACCCTTTCATTAAATTCAGTTCCCATCCTTAAAAAAGAGCCCCAACTTCCAATAGAAATTCATACTTCATTCTCATATGAAAAATCACTCCCTCTTCAGCTTACAAACCTTTCCTTTTCCCATCCTTCAACAAAGATCGAAGGAAATCTAACCCTTTTTCCTGACCTTATCTTAGAAGGTATGCTCAAAGGTTTTTTCACAACCCCCGATCTTTTACAAACCCTATTTCCTACACTCCAATTTCAAGGTTCAGCTGAAGTAAAAGCTCTTTTTAGCAAAGAAAATTCTACGCAAAACCTATCCGCAAACATTACCTTGAAAAATTTTCAAAAAGCCCCTATCTACCTAAAAGAAGGAACTATCATTATTGACTCAAAAGACATCTACAACAAAAAATTTAGAGGAACCTTATCCATCGAAGGAAATGAATTTCAACTCTATCAACTACAATGGAAAACACTGACTCTAAAAACGTCCACTCTCCAAGATAATTTCCCCTTCGAAATCGAAACGAAAGGAGATCCTCTTAGTCTTCAAATCAAAGGTTTTTGGCTCCAGGAAAAAGAAAAATGGCAAATCACTGTCCATGAACTTCTAGGTCAATGGAAAGCCTTTTCTTTTACTATTGAAAACCCTTTTTCTCTTTTTGCATCTTCTATCGAAAATTTTTCTCTCTCTGAGCTTAAACTTTCCGCCCCTAATACTTACCTGAACTGCGCCTTCTCAAGAAAATCCAATGACTTGGATCTACACATACAATCCAAAAATTTTCCCTACCACCTTTTCTATTCTCCGATCCCCCCCACTTTACAAACTGTACTGAATCTTTCATTACAAAAAATCGGATCAAAAAAAACCGGAGACTTTTCTTTTACTATTGAAAACCCCAATAATATGTCCAAAAGCAACTGGGAAGCCCATCTCGATAATGACATCCTTGAGTCCAAAGGCTCCATTTCCAGTCCCAAAGAAAAAATCATGGAAACAACCCTGTCTTTACCCATAGATATCGAATTCTTTCCTTGGAACCTTTCTTTTCCTAAAAATAAACCGTTTACAGGAAAATTGAGTCTTCATGGAACCCTAGAAGAATTTTTAGCAGGTATCGATACAGGTTCTCATAAAATCTCCGGCGCTCTGCAAGGAGATCTCTCTTTTTCCAATACACTCCTCTACCCAAAAGTCCAGGGCTCTTTAGACTTCTCTTCCGGAACCTATGAAAACTTTTACACCAGTTCTTTCTTGTCCGATATCAAAGCTCATATTTCTTCTCAAAACGATCAACTTGCCCTTACCTTCTCCTCTACCGATGGATCCTCTAGTAAAGGAGTATTTCAAGGAGTCGGATCTCTTATTCTCGACGGGTCTAAAGATTTTCCCTTTCTTCTTACATCTAAACTTACCCATATGACTTTGGTAGAGTCCGATCTAATCACTGCAACCGCCCAAGGCCTTCTCGATATTTCAGGCAATCGACATGAAGCTACTTTTGAAGGAAAAATCGATATTACAAAGGCCACCATTTCTATACCTGAAAAAATGCCCGTTTCATTGCCCTCGCTCCCCGTCACTTATATAGGTCCTCCACCTCAAGCTTCTATCGCAGATATCCCCAAAACCTACTATCCTCTTCATGTAAAGATTTTAGTGAACGCACCTGATAGTATTTCACTGCAAGGAAGAGGATTACAATCCCAATGGAAAGGATCCTTTTTTATCCAGGGTCTACTCAACGAACCTATATTGAAAGGAAATCTAGAAATGCTCAAAGGTTCTTTTGACTTTGCGGGGAGATCCTTTCTTTTAACGGAAGGGTCTTTACAATTTGTAGAAAAACCCAAAGCATTTCCCCTCCTTTCTTTACAAGGAAAAATCACCCAAAAGGGAGTTACCATCCTAACTACTTTACACGGTCCTTTAAATAGCCCTGAATTGACCCTACAATCTATTCCTCCACTTGCCCCCAGTTCTATTATTTCTCTTTTAGTTTTTGGTCAAGACCTCTCTGATATTAGTGGGGTCCAAGCGCTTCAACTCATTGCAACGGCCGGAACTTTTTCTGGAGGACCTAATGTCATGGAAATCTTACGAAAAAACCTGGGTGTCGATAAACTCAGCTTTATATCTTCTCCTTCAACTAAAATCGAAGACCCTGACAAAATAGCTTTACAGATAGGAAAGTATATCGTTCGTGGAGTCATGGTCACTTTTAGCCAAGGCTTAGAAGAAGGCAGCTCAAATGTCATTGTGGAAGCTGACTTAACAAGAGGCTTTGTATTCCAAGCTGAAACCCAACAAGAAGAAGAACAAGGTAAATTCACACTCAAATGGAACAAAAACTACTAATCTTAAAAAAATATTTATAAATTTTTCATTAAGAAATCCTTTCTATCCATATTATAATCAGGCACCTACTATTGCTTCACTTTTTCTCTCGATTATTATATCCGTGGTTTCTATAATTAATCTGCTCTCAAGCTAAAAGGAAGGCAAATATGGGATATACTAGTGGTTATAAGGATGAAGAAAAAGTAGAAGCTATTGGCTGTGGACCTACGACTCTCGATAGAGTACAACAAGCACAAGCTGTTATAGAAAAAAGAGAAAAAGAAGAATCTATCGCTCCACTTTCAGGCGTACAAGCCATTCACAACCTATTCACAAAAAACAAACCTTTGATAGAATCTGCTACCCCCCTTGCCCAAAAAGCCAAAGAAGTCGACCTTCTAGCCCAAAAGCAAGTTACAAAACTTTCCGGACAATTTAAAGAAGCTATAGACTCTATCCATGAAACAGCCACAACAGCCCAGGAAATCCAAACACTCGTATCCCAAAAAGAAGGAACCTTAAACAAATCTGAGAAAAAAGAAGCTACACATGAATTTGATATCATCGGGTCCATGCTTAAAAAGGCATTTGAAGTAGAAGACTATGCTTTACGACAAGCCGATTCCTATATCGTTGATGCAGACAAAGAAAGAGAAAAACTTGTCCGGTACTCCAAATTACAACACCTACTCGAATCCGAACAAGAAAAGTTTGCCAAAAAGAAAGAAGCCTCTTTATCACCTGAAGTGCTCACCCTTTGGAATGAACTGCATGCAAACGATTCCCAAATCCCCCTCCTTCAAGAAAAAAAACCTGTGGATAAAAAAACTTTTCTCCTAGTACTCAGTCATTGCTCCACTCAATGTGAAATCATCCCATCTAAAATCCAATCTCTCATGTCCCGAGTACAACATACATGGAACAAAAGTTTAGCGATTATTGAATCCGTTCGAAGAGGTATGCGCCATATATTGGATAGTCTTAAACATATCACAAACCAAACCGTAGCAAAGTAAAAAATGGAAGAGCTGTATACCCAAGCCTATCTTAGCTATCAATGTGGGGATTATGAAACATCGAAGAGATTGTTCACTGAGCTCATTGCTAAAGATCCTATGGAAAAAGCGTACTGGATTGGCCTTGCCTCTACCTCTCAAATGCAAAAGGAATTTTCCCAAAGCAGCTATGGATGGGCTATTGTGCAGTTTTTAGATCCTGAAAATCCTGATCCCTATTTACATGCCGCCGAATGTTTGCTCTCTCTTGGACAAAAAGAAGAAGCCCAAAAGGCCTTGAAAGAAGGAAAGCAAAAAGCTTCTCACAATAAAGATCTTTTAGAAAAGATGGAAAATTTACTACAAGAAGGAAATACCTCATGTCAATAGAAGCCATTCAAACTAATTCTTATAGTAAAGAAATAGAAGCTTCCAAAAAGGTTGTTCTACCTTACATTGGTCCCAAAGGACTTGCGGAAATTTTTTCTAAAGACACGATTGGAAAAGCTCCACCTACTGTAACTAGTGAAATTTCCAAACCTAAACTTGATCACCCTTCCTGCCTAGCGATGAGAATGCTTGATTTTCAAAAGCGATTGGATCAGACCTTACAAGATCAATTGACTCACAATCAAACGCAATTTGAAAAGAAAAACAAAGAATTCGAAACTCTGATACAACAACATATGGAAGCCATGCAAAAGGCTATGCAACAAAAGGCTTCGCATGCTTCATGGCAAACATTCCAAACAGTTGCTACAACTACAAGTATCCTTTGTTGTTCTGCCGCTGCAGTTGCCACCGGAGGCGCCGGTGTTACCCTTTTCGTTTTAACTTCAGGTGGTCTTACTTTAGCTAACACAGCCATGAAACATTTTGGTGGTTGGGAAGCTATAGCCTCTCGTATTTCTCAAGATCCAGCCAAACAAGAGTCTCTTCAAAAAACCTTTGAGTGGGGAGCCCAGGGACTCGCCATTATTTTTGGACTGGCGGGACTTGGTGGAACGCTTGCAACACATTCTGCTAATCTGTGGGTACAAAATGCGGCTGAGCTTGGAAAAAAAGGAACTACTTTTTTATCTGCGCTTTCTCAAATTGCTTCAGGTGCAAGTGAAATGAGAATCTATTCTTCCCAAGTTAAGCAAATCGAAACAGAATCTCTTTTATTTCAGCAAAAAGGCGACAAGGAAAAGTTCGCACAAAGCACAGAAACGTTGATGACAATCGAAGAAAACATAGCGGAAAAAGTAGGAGAAATTATAAAATCTCGTACGCAAATTTTAAGACAAATCACATCCAGTGGTAACTAGGGGGGTAATGATGGGTTGTTTAGTAGAAAAAGTTTTAGCTTTTAATGAACGCTTCCAAGCAGACGCTGCTTGTAATATAGCGACACATAACAGGAAATGGACTCTCTTGCAACAAGATGAGATTCCCTCTCTTTATAAAAAGACAGCACGGCTTACCTATATAATGATTCCTATTTTATTCTGTGCGATGGCCGCTTCTGCCGGAAGTTCTATTGGAGCCGCCAGCATTAATAAAGATATGCACCCAAAAATCAAAGCTCTTTTAGATGCCGGAGCCAATGGTGTTTTTTCGCTTTGTAAAGAAAGCGGGTCCTCCGTTCTGGAAGGGATGAAAGCGCCTGTGCAAGGTGGATTAAATCTCAGACAAACCGATCGAGATCTGATAGCGCAAAAAAGAAATCGTGAAATGGAATCCTTAAAAGAACTCCAAGTCACATTAGATAAAGCCGTTCAATCTGAAGAAAGACAAGCTACCGTGTAGTAAAAGAATAAGGGGAGGGCTTTTCCTCCCCTTATATATTAAGCATTCTCAGACATTCAATCTATTCGCTTAGTTTTTATCATAATAAATATTTTAATTCTTTTCTAATTACAATCCTAGTATAATAATAACTATCATTAGTCAATCTTAACAAATATTTACTATGACAACACCAGCGCTTCTTCAAAGCACAGCTTTAGCAATTTTACAAAACGAAAAAGGTCTAGTATTACAAGATACTAAAGAAAATCTGACCCCATTTTTAGACCATTTGAGCCCATTAAAACAAGGTGAGATGATCGAGTTAACTTTTAAATTTCGGATGAACATCAAAACGAATCCCTCTTATAAAACTTACTACTCCAAAGAAACCTATGTACCTAAAAGCCACCTCATCCGTGATAATAAATTCTATTTATTAAATTCCTTTATAAAAGAAACAGGAGCCTCCAAAATCTGCCAGGTAGCCATCGATCTCTTTTCCATAAAAAAAATGGCAGCCCTTATAGAAAGAGAACCGAGATCTCTTGCTTTAGAGATTGAAAAAAGAAATGCCATTCAACAGGCCTGTGAAAAGCACAATAAGTCTTGCAACCCAACGGAAAGGATCCCTAGTCTTTGTTTTGCTGCCCCAAAAACATGTAAAGAAATACTGATTGACCCTTTTTTTGAAATAAATGCAGATAATCTTCTTCTCCTACCGCAAAATAAACCCTATTTACCTTCGATTATCACCTCCTTACTAAAAAATTTAGTTTATATGGGAAAAATAAAAATCATTCATTGCGACATAAAACTTCAAAACATATTGATTCAAATGACATCCGGACCCAAGCCAAAAGCTCAAGTGGCTCTCATTGACTGGGAATCGTCCTATTTTCATCACGAAAAATTTAAAAAAAACAAAGTACAAGGAACTTTCACATACATGTCTCCAGAAATTCTCAAAGCCTTAAATTTTTCTTCTTCTATCTCTTTAGCGGATGTCAATACTCCAGGGCGAGACGTTTGGGCTCTTGGGCTTTCCCTCGCATTCCTTTGTCACTATTTAAACCCTTCTCTTTTACCTCGAACCTTTTGTTTGAAAATTAATGATCTTCTTACAATTATGAAGGAAAACGAGAGTAAAGGTTCATTATGTTTAACTCTAGCTCTATCCACATTCTACAAAAACCCTAAATGGATTAATGATAGCGACTGTCTACCTGTGTCCTCATCCTCTTCTACAACGATTCCAACATCTCTATCAAAAAAAGATTTAGAAACAACCCATCACGATATCAGTTGGCTTCTTCGATATATGTTACATCCGGATCCCGCCCAACGAATCACTCCTTCTGAAATAGAAAACGCTATTCCCTATACCCTACTCAACGGTCAACTTCTGATTCCTAAAACTCTTTTAGAAAACTATAAGGATCTTGCCTACATAAGCCCTGAATGGATTTTCACCAACACTGCAAATTCTAATCAATACCAGGCGTGGTGCCAAGAAACGGTTGCCAAACATCATCAATCCCTCGACGTCGTAAGACCTGAATGGGTTCTAGCTAACCCCACCCTTTACCATGTTTTATGCCAAGGTGCTGTTGCTAAAGATCATGAGGCTCTTGAATTCGTAAGAACTGATTGGATCCTAGCCCACCCGGATCTTTACCAAAATTTATGCCTAGAAGCTGTAGCCAGGAGCTATGAAGCTATCAAAGGCATAAGACCTGAATGGATTCTAACCTGCCCAGATCTTTACCAAAATTTATGCCTAGGAGCTGTAACAAAAAATTATGAAGCTCTCGCATTCATAAGGCCTGATTGGACTCTAACCCATCCGGATCTTTACCAAAATTTATGCCTAGGAGCTGTGACAAAAGACCATGAAGCGCTCGGATATATAAGACCTGAATGGATTCTAGCCCACCCGGCTCTTTATCAAGCGACGAGCCAAAGGGCTGCTACAATAAATCCTAAGGCACTTTGGTATTGTCAACATGAGTGGTTCCTAGCTCACCCTGATCTTTACCAAGCTTTATGTCAAGAGACTGTTACAAGAAATTTTAAAACCCTTGAATTTGTAAGACCTGAATGGATTCTAGCCCACCCGGACCTTTACCAAGCTTTATGCCAAGAGGCTTTTTTTAAAAACTTTGAAGCTCTTAGTTGCGTGAACACAGAATGGTGCCTTGCCCACCCTAATCTTGTCCAAGATTTAATAAATTCTAGGCCAAAATAAAACGTCCTGGCAAATAATCGCAACCATCTTGTATAAAAATACTTAAAAAACGCAAGAAACATTAAAACTAACAATTGCTTAAATTAAGCTTTTTTTTATATCATTGACTCTTCTAAATTTTTTAGAAAAGGTAATTATGTCAAGCTCCTCAGTCGGCTTTTCACCAAGCCCTCCAATTAGTGTTCTTCCTTTTCCAACCTTACCCCAAACAGAAGTAGATATAATCACCCCTATTCAAACCATGTTCGAAAAGCATTTTAAACAGCACCAGGAAATTTTTCGAATGGCAAACGAAATAGAACCTGGCCTTCTAAATAGATTAAGAGATAAGACTCTATATTCTATCATCAATGGTCAAAGAACCACAAATGCGCTTCAAATAATAGAAGCAAAAATAAAAGATTTTGTTGCTCTATGGGGATCTTATAGTTTTGGCGAAGACGATGCCGTTGCTATGGAAGATTTACTTCCTCAATCCTGTAAAAATCTGGAATGGATAAAATATATTAATGCGAGAACAGTCCAAAAATTCTTAAAACAAAAAGAATCTGTTTTTTCTTCTCAAGACATATCTAAAATCCCTAATAATCAAGAAAACCTAATTCGAGCTATTCAATCCAATCCTGAACTTTTACCTGAAATTCCTCGCGCTTTCTATTTCCTGTGCGCCCGAGAATGCATAAAAAACTACCCTGAGATGTTACGAGATCTCGATCATGCTAAACTCTTACCTCAAGAATATTTAATGCTTTGTAATGATGCAATAATCGCAGATCCTGTTGCCTTACAATATGTGGGACTCAAATGGGAACCTACCACTTTTAACTATCAAATATCCCAAACATGGATCGACGATAACGCTGCAACCTACCAAAGATATTGCCAAGAGGCTGTTGCAAGAGACTATAAAGCTCTTTGGTATTGTCAACTTAGTAAATTCCAAGCCCCGCCTAGCCTTAATCAAGCGTTATGCCAAGGGGCTGTTAGTGGAAACTATGAAGCTTTCGGATTATGGATCCAAGCCCACCCGAGTCTTTACCAAGCTTTATGTCAACCAGCTGTTACAGGAAACAATAACGCTCTTGTCCTTGTAAGAAATGAATGGATCTTAGCCAACTACGGTCTTTACCCAGCTTTATGCCAAAGAGCTGTTAGAGAAAACTATAAGGCTCTCATGTTCGTAAGACCTGAATGGATCCAAGCCGTCCCCGGTCTTTACTCAGCTTTATGCCAAACCGCTGTTACAGAAAATTATAAAGCTCTCGAATCCGTAAGATCGGAATGGATCCTAGCCGACGCTGAAAATTCTGCTCTTTACCAAGCTTTATGCCAAACCGCTGTTACAGGAAATTATAAAGCTCTCGAATCCATAAGATCGGAATGGTTCCTAGCCAACCCTACTCTTTACCAAGCTTTATGCCAAACCGCTGTTACAGGAAATTATAAGGCTCTTGAATCCGTAAGATCGGAATGGTTCCTAGCTCACCCTACTCTTTACCAAACTTTATGCCAAACCGCTGTTACAGGAAATTATAAGGCTCTCGGATCCGTAAAACTTGAATGGTGCCTAGCTCACCCTACTCTTTACCAAGCTTTATGCCAAACCGCTGTTAGTGGAAACTATAAGGCTCTCGGATCCGTAAAACCTGAATGGTGCCTAGCCAACCCTATTCTTTACCAAGCTTTATGCCAAGGGGCTGTTAGAGGAAACTATAAAGCTCTCGAATTCCCAAGATATGCATGGACCCAAGCCCGCTCGAGTCTTTACCAAGCTTTATGCCAAACAGCTGTTACAGAAGACTATAAGGCTATCGAAGCCGTAAGATCTGAATGGTGCCTAGCCAACCCTATTCTTTACCAAGCTTTATGCCAAAGCGCTGTTAGCAGAAACTATAAGGCTCTTGAATCCGTAAGATCAGAATGGTTCCTAGCCAACCCTACTCTTTACCAAGCTTTATGCCAAAGCGCTGTTAGCGGAAACTATAAGGCTCTTGAATCCGTAAGATCGGAATGGTGCCTAGCCAACCCTACTCTTTACCAAGCTTTATGCCAAAGCGCTGTTAGTGGAAACTATAAGGCTCTTGAATCCGTAAGATCGGAATGGTGCCTAGCCAACCCTACTCTTTACCAAGCTTTATGCCAAAATGCTGTTAGTGGAAACTATAAGGCTCTTGAATCCGTAAGATCTGAATGGTTCCTAGCCAACACAACAAATTCTAATCTTTACCAAGCTTTATGCCAAAATGCTGTTACAAGCAACTATGAGGCTCTCAGAGTCGTAAGACATGTATGGATCCAAGCCCACCCTCTTCTTTACCAAGCTTTATGCCAAACAGCTATTACAAGAAACTTTAAAGCTCTCGAATCCGTAAGATCGGAATGGTT
>JBAXUO010000109.1:0-5724 GCA_037129625.1 Chlamydiota bacterium | reverse complement strand
AGGGCCTGTGCAAAAATAACTTTTACACTTAATCTCAAATAGTGCACTATAAAGTGCATGAAAATTGATCAAGAAAAACTCGAGCCTTTAAAGATTAAGTACCAGCAGATCTCGTTTTGTCTGACCGAAAGAAGCAAGCGCCTTTGGGGGGCGTCTGAGGCTTTAGCTTGGGGAAAGGGAGGCGTGACGGCTGTACAAAAAGCAACTGGTATCTCTCGTCCCACAATTTATGTGGGGATTAAAGAGCTGCGAGTTGAAAGGACGTTAGCAGGAGAAAAGGTTCGAAAAACAGGTGGTGGAGCAAAACGTCTTACTTTCAAAGATGGATCTCTTTTGACCGATCTGGATAATCTTGTGGAGCCAACAGCCAAAGGAGATCCCGAATCCCCTCTACGATGGACATGTAAAAGTGTCAGGACTCTTACGGAAGAGCTTGGAAAGAATCATAAAGTTTCATTTAGAAGCACAGGAACATTGCTCGCTCAGCTTGGTTATAGTCTGCAGCTGAATAAAAAAACTAAAGAAAAAGAATCCTCTCCACACAGAAACGCACAATTTATTCACATAAACAACAAGATAAAATGTTTTCATGGTCTGTTATTGCCAACAATTTCTGTAGACACAAAGAAAAAAGAACTCATTGGCGAATATAAGAACAATGGTCGTGAATATTGCAAAAAGGGCGAGCCTACCGAAGTGAATACGCATGATTTTCCAGACAAAGAGAATGGTAAGGTAGCTCCTTATGGTGTTTATGATATTGGAAAAAACAAAGGTTGGGTAAGCGTAGGGGTCTGTAATGACACAGCAGAATTTGCAGTCAATGCGATTCGAAGTTGGTGGTATGAGATGGGAGAAAAAGAATACGCTGAGGCGTCCGATCTTTTAATTACCGCGGATTGCGGAGGGAGCAATGGCTATAGAGTAAAACTATGGAAATGGGAACTCCAAAAATTAGCGGATGAATTAGAACTTACGATTCACGTCTGCCATTTTCCGCCCGGGACGAGTAAATGGAATAAAATCGAACACAAAATGTTTAGTTACATCTCTCAAAATTGGCGAGGGAAACCACTAATTACGAAAGAGGCGGTAGTTCAATTAATCGCACACACAAAAACGAAGAAAGGCCTCGAGATTTGTAGTAAACTTGATGAAAGAGTTTACGATACTGGAAAAAAGATTTCTAAAGCAGAAATGAAGTCAATTAACCTGAAAAAGGATACGCTTCATGGTGACTGGAATTATATGATACGACCGAGAAAAGACGGAGTGGTAAAAAGCAGGAAAGTGTAAAAGTTATTTTTGCACGGTCCCTAACGTCAATTACGTAGGAAGGCTCAAATTTTTTCTAGCAATCAAGAATCTAAGTGGTACAGCCACCAACTGTTAGTTATGGTTTTATTTTGATGGGGAATTTTTCTTTCTGACTTAAAAATGCAGAAAGGAAAGCCGAACAACTCTTTGGCTAGTGGATTGATTATACTTTTAATCCTTCTAAGAACGTCTGATTGATCGGGTATTGTTCGTAGTATGCTTAGTTCAGATAGCGTTGCCTGTTTATTTTTCCATAAATACCAGAGAATTTCTTCATTTACAACATCGAGTTCTTGAGCAAGTTCAGAGACTTGTTCTTCGGAGGGGATAAATGGTTGATGAAGCATATGAGAACAAATAAAGTTTTTCCATTTTTTTACATTTTCCACAAGCAACCAAACGGCCGGGTTTTTTTTATCGAGCTGGATATGAATTGATTCTTTTTGACCAAAAGCAAAAGGATGTTTTTCAAGATTCAAATTTACAATAGAAGTATAAACGCATGACCATATGATCAAGTCTTTATTGGAAAAGGTTAAAGAACTAGACGTAGCAGTCCAAATGCCTGTTCTCCATCTTTCTGCTTGGGCGGGTAAAAAGTTACCCGGAGCTTTTAACGTTATAAGATCCATAAGCCATTAGTTGCTGAATTTTTTTTGAAATAGTTTTTAGGTCTTCTGTTGTTATTTTATTTGCATGTATCATTTTTTTTGCTTTTTTTAGTAGTGAAGTGAGTTTTAGATAAGTGTCATCATTATTACGAATTTTTCTTTTTTTCAAAGTCTGTTCAACGGCTGAGATTATATTACTTAATTTTATTTGCGAATTAATTTTTTCTTGATCGTTCTGATCAACGTTATAAAGTTGCTTGGCTTCTTGAATCAATTTTGCAATATCAGAGTCACTTAATCTGTTTGATTGAACGACAATTGTTTGTTCATTTTCTGAATAGATGTCTTTTGCTTTAACATGTAGAATTCCATTAATGTCGATGGAGAAAGTAACATCAATTTTTGCAAAGCCTTTAGGTGCTGCCGGAATTTCAGTTAAAGTAAATTTTCCTAAAGAGATATTATGTTTTACCTGTCCACGCTCACCTTGTAAGATATGAATATCTACTTCTGTTTGGTTGTCAAATGCTGTAGTAAAAATCTGATTTTTTGAAATGGGGATTTTACTGTTGCGAGGAATTAATTTAGTAAGAATACCACCCTGTGTTTCTATGCCTAAAGAAAGTGGAATTACATCAACCAACAATGTGTGTTTTAAGGATTTATTAAGGATACCTCCCTGTATGGAGGCGCCTTTAGCAACAACAAGATCCGGATCAATATCAACAAAAGGTTGTTTTTCTGTTAGATCAACAATTAATTTACGAATCATCGGCATTCGAGTAGCGCCGCCTACTAAAATAATTTTATCCAAAGCCTTTGGTTGAATTTCTGCATCTTTTAGAGACTGTTGAATACACAGAATCATTTGATCACATAGATGGCGAGTTACTGTCTCAAATTTAACGCGGCTTATAGTAATTTTTTTTGCGACAGTCACTGATTTTTTAGTTGTAAGCTTTATTTTGGCAAGTTCTAGCTGTTTAAAAAGAATAGAATTACCTAGATCGGGAGTTTTCAGAAGTTTTCCGAAAATCTTTTTGTTGTAAAGAGCAGCAGTCCAATCATTGCCACCTAATTGAATATTGCCATTAGTCGATCTTACTTCATAGATATCGTTGGCAAATTCAAGAATAGAAACATCAAATGTACCTCCGCCTAAATCACAGACCATGACAAATTCACCTTCTTTTTTTTCAAATCCGAAGGCTAGCGTTGCAGCTGTTGGTTCGTTAATAATACGTAATGTTTTCAATCCGGCAATCTCTGCGGCATTTCTGGTTTCCTGTCTAGCTATATCGGTAAAAAAAGCAGGAACGGTAATCACAGCTTCATTTATAACTTCTCCTAGAAATTTTTCGGCATCGTTCTTTAATTTCCGTAAAATAAAAGAAGAAAGCATTGTTGGGGTATATTCATGTCCATGAACAGAGTAAACTTCATTAGTTCCCATTTTGCGCTTAAATGCTGAAATAGTTTTGTGAAGACCTAGAACGTTGGCAGCCTCTCCGACATAAATATGGTTTGCTTTATCAAAGCCTACAATCGAGGGTGTTAATAATTTTCCTTCAGCATTTGGGATGATGGTCGGAATACCATCTTTAACATATGCCATAACACTATTAGATGTTCCGAGATCTATGCCAATCACAACCATAAATATATAGTCCTTCTTTGCAGCTCATAAGGAAAAGCTGATTAACAGCTAGGTGTTATTTTAACTTTCGAGGAAGTCTCAGCTCTTAAATTTTTTTCTCGCTTAATTTTTTCTCTCCATGCTTCATTTCATTAAAAGTCTCTATACCGGCAATAAGAGCAGTCAAATCAATCTTAATTAAAGGGACGTTTGCTAATGATAAGGTAAGTTCTGCTTTAAGAAAGACTCCTTTATCGAGCAATCGATTAAGAACCTCAGTTAAAGACGCGCTGTTTGGCCGTGTTGGCAACATGAAAACCTCTTAATTAACAAAACTATAAACAGGCCATGGCCCGGTAAAACGAACTGAATAGCCTTGTTTTTCTATATCATCCAAAAGATCACCTAACAAGGATTCTTGATCTTTATTTATTAGACATGAAACGTGTAAAACCATTTGTTTTTCATCATCGATCTTTTTGGTTTTTCCTACAATAATTTCTATCACGGTATTTTTTATTTTTTCGTAAAATTCCTGAAAAAGCAAATTGGCTTTATTTTCTAATAAGCTCTCTAAAGCTTTTTTTTCTCGTTGCGCGTATAAATAGGCTATTCCAGGTTGCTTGCTTTGAGCTTTTTCTTTAAGTTTTTTTAGCTCAGGATCAAGTTCATAAAGTTGATTTATATATAAAAACGGATTCCAAAAAATCTGTACATCGTATTCTGCTTTGTTTCGAATTCTCTCTATTGTCTCTGACAGGCGAAGGTAATTCTCCTCTAGCCATTTTTTGAGTTCTTCTTCTCCTCCTTTAATAATCATATCCAACGTAAAAGGAATAACAGGTAGATTCTTTTCTAATGTTGCATTAATCACAGACTGATGAGTCTTTATCAGGTTTTTTACTTTTTCTTCGTCCTCAATTCGGTCTAAAGAATTGACTTGACGAACGACTGCTGTTAATGACTGAAAAGATATAAACGTTGCATCAACATCCGAAGAGTCTAACTTTTGATCGGATGTTTCGACGATACAATAAAGATAATAACCCTCTATCTTTGCTTCGACTGTCATTGGCGACCTCATCTTTAAGGAAAAAATATCTTTCCTAGGTTAGTTAAAATTTGGGTTTTTTCAAATCTAAAAAATTATCTCAAAACGAGCTGTCTGCAGAGCTCTCTTTTTGTAAAGAGTCAACTGCTCTTCCCTAAAGTGGAACAAGAGTCTTTTTAATCGGTTGTTGCCATGTTCTTAGTTAATAGAAAACAAGGAACCGTCGACAAGGCTATTGAGTTGTTTGTGAACATTACTAACAGCCTCTACGATCCCTTGTTCTTTTTTAATCTGTTCAATTGTTTCGCTTAATTTTAAAAGAGCATTACCTAAGCGCTCAACTTCATCATCACTTAAACTCTCGTTCTCGACTCGACGAAGGGCTTGGTGTTCTAATATTTTATGTATAATTTCCAATAAGGCCATGACTAACCCTAACAAACTGCCTTTCAAATTTTCATCTTCAAGATCGATTTTCATTATTTTTTTCTTTTTTTCTTTTTTTCTTTGTGTTCTTTTTTTTCTACATCAAAAGTTTTTTCGAGCTTATCGGCTATTTTTTTAATACCGCAGCCCATTTCTTTTAATTTAGGATTTTTATATCCGCTCAATTTATTAGAGAACGTTTTCATCCCAAGTCCTAATTGTTTAATAATTTTGTCTATCATTGTTTCTCCTTTTCAACCATTTAAAATTATGTTTCTTGTAAACATTGCGGCTTATATCCGCACCAAGGACATCCTTTTGTCAAAAGATCGTGTTGGGACGAGGTCTTTTCACATTGCGGACAACTTTCCTTCTCTTCAATAACCTTAGCTTTTTCCCAAATAGGTAACTTTAAGTTGGTATCACTAGGAAACATCAAACCATAACGAGCTGCTGTTTCAAAAGAAGCTAGAGCTGCTCGAATTTTAATTCCTAATAATTCCGTTCCTACTAATGAGATGCTGATATCTGCATTAATAACAAGGCCTTTATCTAAAATACGTTCTACGACATCTGCCAGACTTTCATTCTTTAGTCCTTCCGGTCTCATAATTTTTAACTCCTTATTTTTACCTTACTTGTGGCAAGAATGCCCTTTCCTTTAGGTAAGGGATGAATTGCCA
>JBAXUO010000108.1:0-5732 GCA_037129625.1 Chlamydiota bacterium | reverse complement strand
CATTATGTTGCCGAACTAGACTGAAGCCGTCAGGGCTTGCCCTGCGGAAAGTCACCAAACCGTTATATTCGATTTTGATGGAGTGTTGTGTCGAAGACGATTTTACGAAAGCACCTTAATGCCGAATCACCCCAAAATGACATTTTTTTCTTTAAAAATGTGTTTTTTAGAGTAAAAATTTAACATCTTATTAATTAACTACATATGTATTTTCATTACACTTTTTGGAACCAATAAGTGTTACAAGTTACATTTTTTGGAACCAATAAATGTAAAAGTAGGATAGAATAAGGGTATGAAAAGAAATATTTTAAAAAACCTCGTCGAGTGGAAAAGTCAAGCCAAACGAAAGCCTTTGATCTTAATGGGAGCAAGGCAGGTGGGAAAGACATTTGCTTTAAAGCAATTTGGCAAGCAAGAGTATGCGAATACTGTATATCTAAATTTTGAGGATAATCCTCGTCTATGCAAACTCTTTGAATCAAACCTTGATCCCCAAGTAATTTTAAAAGCTTTAACTATTGAAATGAATACAGATATCACGGAAGGGAAAACCCTTCTTATTTTCGATGAGATCCAAGAATGTCCGAATGCACTCAACAGCCTAAAGTATTTTTGTGAAAATGCCCCAGGTCAACATATTGTAGCCGCCGGATCTCTTTTGGGAGTAAAACTCGCTCATGTAAAAGGGTTTCCTGTGGGAAAGGTACAATTTTTAACCCTGTACCCCCTAAGTTTTTTAGAATTTTTGGAAGCTTTGCAAGAAACTCGATTAAAAACCTTTATCGAAGAAATAAAAAACATTGAGCCACTACCTGAGAACTTACACGAAAAGTTATTAACTCATTTTAAAGAATACCTCTTTGTGGGAGGAATGCCCGAAGCGGTAGCCGAATACATCGAATCCCAAAATGTTACGAAAGTTCGAACCATTCAAAATGATATTCTCAGCGCTTACAGCTTAGATTTTGCAAAACATGCGCCCCCAGAGCAGATCATGAAAATAAACCAAACCTGGAATTCTGCTCCCAGCCAACTGGCTAAGGAAAATAAAAAATTTGTCTATTCAGTCATTCGAGAAGGATCCAGAGCTAAAGAATTTGAAATAGCACTACAATGGCTCTTGGAAGCAGGATTAATCCATAAAACCACTTTAATTACCACTCCTAAAATCCCTCTTTCCGCTTACTCTGACATACATTCTTTCAAAATCTATTTGGTGGATGTAGGTCTACTGGGAGCCATGTCCCATCTTTCTGCAAAAACCCTTCTTCAAGAAAATGAGCTCTTTCAAGAATTTAAGGGCGCTTTAGTAGAAAACTATATAGCTCAAGAACTGACCCATAGTCATTTTCCTTTGCTGTATTGGGCCAGCGAAGGAAAGGCAGAAATCGATTTTCTATTAGAACAAGACGACAGCATCTATCCCTTAGAGGTAAAATCTGGGATTTCTTCTAAGAAAAAAAGCTTGAAAGTCTACGGAGACAGCTACCATCCGAAAATACTCCTTCGCGCCTCTCCCATGAACCTCAAAAAAGATGGCGACGTTTTGAATTGTCCCCTCTATCTCATCGAAAAATTACCCTTCCTCCTTTCTAACATTTCTCCATAGAGTATAAAAATAGGAAAATGCTGATGCAACCAATCAAATTAAAAACTAAAAAGGGCATTTCTAAACTGGATCCTTCTGAAATTCTGCTCGATAAAAAATTTCTCATTTCGGCCCTTCTTGAATGCTTTCAAGATAATGATATTGATGCATTTATTGAAATTTTAGATGGTTACATTGCAACACGTAACAAATCAGACCTTGCCCTAAAAGCCAACATTTCCAGAAACACACTTTATGATATGCTGCATAGAAGAAAAAACCTAAGCCCTATCTAGAGCACCAAAGGCAGGCTTCTTCAGAAGGCTAAAAAAACGCCATCCCAGAACCATAGCGCTCACCAGTGTCCATAATAGATAACCGGCATACCCACCAATCACGGAAAAATGAAGGGAAAACCCAAAAAAATAGGCAGTCGGTAAAAAGAAAAGAAAATCACAACCTAGCCCTGCCAAAAGAATAAACCCGTTATCTTCTAAAGCAATTAAAGCCCCACGAAAAACAAGATAAAAGGTCTGAAAAATCAATGAAATTCCGACTAACTTCAAAGTCACACTCGCTAACTTAAACACAGCCGGATTGCCAGGACAAATCCATCCAATAAAAAGATGGGAAAAAAAGATTACAAACAAGCCAATAACTAAAATAATTCCTCCACCTAACAACAAAGTTCTTTGGACCAAAGGGAGAATATAACTTGTAGCATTCGCTCCCCGAAGTCTTGCAGCTAACACCGATACAGAGACTAAAAAACCCATACTGGGAAGATAAAAAAGTAAAAAAACTTGATAGGTAATTTGATGAGCTGCCATAGCGATGACACCCATATGCTCAATCATATAAAAAAAGATAATCAGAGCAAACAGGGATGAAGAGGCATAGATGCCTAATTTCCAAGCCATAGAATAGTATTCCTTCCAAAGAGAAGAAAATTTTTCACGAAAACGTAAAAATGGACGAATTTCCTCATTCCGCACAAGAATTTGCCAATAGACAAAAGAAGCTATAAAGTAAGCTAACACTGTCGACATCGCAATCCCATCCAACCTATAATGCCAAGAGAGAAAAATATAATTTCCAATCACCTTTAATACTAAGACAAGACCCATGATCATCATCGGAATTTTTGTAATTTTCCATCCCTGAAATACCCCATTAGACCAAAAAACAAATAAATATAGGGGGGCGGCCACAAAACGAAGAGTTAAATAAACAATCCCTTCTTTAGCTATTTCAGGATTTTTTACAAAAAAATAACATAATTTTGCTAAGGGAAAGCTGACGAGTAAAAGAAAAATGGAAACCAACATCGTCGTCAAAAAAGAAATTTTTATCGTTTCAGCTACTTTTAGATCTTCCTTAGATCCTAAATACTTAGAAATAAAGATCGAAGTCCCCGTTCGAAGTCCATCTAGAAAAGTAGATGTGATGGCAAAAAAAAGATTTGCAAGAGAAATCGCTGCAATATCAATCGGCCCAAAACGCCCAACAAATAATAAGTCTATAAAACCGATGAGAGAAGAGCCTAAGAAAGAAAAAACAGCCGGCCAAGCTAGCGAAAAAATATTTGAATAAGAGATTTCCTTTTGCATATATTCTTATAAGACATTTGATAGAGTATACAAAAAGCAAAGATATCAATTAAGATTTTTCTTCACCTTCAAACTCCGTCGCCTTTGGGAAGGTTCGAAGGACTTTCAGCAATATTTCTATGATAAGCACCTTTGACTAATTTCGACTGCATTTCTCTCGCTCTTTGTAAAATCCGCACCCCTTTTTCGATATGATCGGCCATATAATTTTCAAAAACAAATTCCGAACTCGCCCGAGTCTTAATTCCATCATGATTCAAAGGCAAATCCGAAATTAATAGAAGAGCCCCTAATGTCAATTTTCTTTTATAACTCGCAGAAAAAAGAGTCGCACACTCCATTTCAATCCCTTGCGCTCTAGTATTCTTTAGCGTCGTCTTAAATTCTTCATTAAACTCCCAAAAACGCATGTTCGTCGTATAAGTAATCCCAATGTGATACACAGAATTCTCTTGATCCAAAACTTCCGTAACCGCTCTTTGCATAAGAAAATTAGAAAGAGCCGGCACTTCTATGGGAAAATAGTAATCTGAAGTTCCATCCGCACGAATACTCGCTACAGGAACCAGATACTCGCCTACCTGATAGCGACGTCGTAATCCTCCACACATGCCAAGCAAAATGCTAGCACGAACAGGAAGAAAGGAACATATATCGACAACCAAAGCTGCGGCAGGAGACCCTATTTTAAAATCAAGAATAGAAATGTCACTTGTGGGATCATGAGCCACCTTAAACATGGAGCCTTCAAAGATCGTTACCTTTCGCGTCTGAGCAAAATAATCAACATACTTCGGAAAGTTTGTTAAAATAATATTTTGCTGAAAAAGGGAGGGCTTGCTACCGGAATATCTTTCCAAGGTTTCTAGTGCTACCTTTTCTTCGAGAGGGTTTTTTTGCATATGAAATCTCCTATATTCTTTATAACTCTTCTAAAAGATTTTTTAAAGAAAAATTATTTAATTTGATTTTTTGCTTCTATAATATAAATTTATTAACAAATAATATCACAAACCGATGATTATTTAAACATTGTTCCCTAAAAATCCAAAAACTCTCTTTCTTTGCAAAATAAAGATCAATCGTTCAAAATAAAATTCAAAAAAAACAAAGGACCTACTATGTCACAAGCAAGTACCAATGAAGTTAAAGCAGGAATGAAAGTTGAAATCGAAAATGAACCCTACGTTGTTATCAATAATGATTTTGTTAAACCGGGAAAAGGTCAAGCGTTCAATAAAATGCGAGTTAAAAACATCCTCAATGGAAAAGTTATTGAAAAAACCTTTAAATCCGGAGATAAGCTCGATCTAGCTGATGTTGAAGAAGCTCCTATGCGCCTTCTCTATGTCCAAGGTGATGATGCTATCTTCATGAACGACACTTCTTTTGAACAAATCAGCGTCCCCCTTTCGTCTTTCGAAGAAAAGAAACAATGGCTTATGGATGATATCGTTTACGTGATTCTTTTTTATAAAAGTTCAGTTATCGATGTCACCCCTCCTACCTTTATGGTAATGAAAATCACCGAAACCTCCCCCGGGCTTCGAGGAGATACCTCCGGCAGAGTCTTAAAAGCAGCTACACTCCAAACAGGTGCTAAAATTCAAGTACCTATCTTCATCAATGAAGGAGAAACGATTAAAGTTGATACAAGAACGGGAGAATATGTCTCTAGAGTCTAAACTTTCGATTCTAATGGATCGAAGTCAAATGCTCTGGAAAGCGCGCCGGTTTTTTTCTGAGAAAAATATTCTTGAAGTAGACTGCCCGTCCCTCACCCAAAAACCCTCTATTGACACTCATATCGACGTAATGTCGACTTGGGTTCGAGAGGGTGAGATAGGCTATTTACATACTTCTCCGGAATATGCCATGAAACGCCTTCTCTCTTTTGGCATGCCTGATATCTATCAACTATCTCATGTTTATCGAAAAAATGAGCTGGGACATCTTCATAACCCGGAATTTACCCTTGTCGAGTGGTATCGAAAAAATTTTACCTTTCCCTCTTTTCTCGAAGAAACCCTTGAGTTTCTTCGTCTTTTTTTACCCAATTTTTCCTATGAAATAAAAAGTTATGAAGAAACCTTCTTGCATTACACTCAAATCAATCCTTTTACAGCTACTACCGAAGAGCTGCTTTCCTTTGCAAAAAAGCTCTCTAGCGCCGAAACCTCTTGGGATAAAGACACCTTACTTGGATTCATTCTTACACACTATATCGAACCTCATCTGGGAAAAGAGAAATTTTATGTTCTTTACCATTTTCCCCCCTCACAAGCCGCGCTTTCACAAATCATCGAACATCAAGGAAAAAAAGTAGCCGAGCGTTTTGAAATCTACTTTCAAGGAATAGAACTCGCTAATGGATATCATGAGCTTACAAAACCCCAAGAACAAAGAAAACGACTTCTCGAAGCCAATGAAAAAAGAAAATTATTGGGCAAAGATGCCCTTCCCCTGGATGAAAAATTTTTACTCGCCTTAGAAACGCCTCTAAGCGATATGTATGGAGTGGCTGTAGGCTT
>JBAXUO010000107.1:0-5896 GCA_037129625.1 Chlamydiota bacterium | reverse complement strand
TATAATGAAATTTTAAATTTTTTACTTCATGGTGGTATATCCGAATCAAAAATACCCCTAAAGAAAGTAATATTCCCGACGATAAAAACATAGGCAAAAATGTCATGCTCATCGAAATCCAATTCGAAGATCCAAAAGCGAGCGCCCGGCAAAAAACCACTAAAATCCCGCAAAGAACCAAGACGGGAAAAACGAGTAAAAATTTTTTTTTGGTGAAAGATAGAAAAAAGGCTCTATGAAAACATAGTTCTAAGTCTTTCCACATAAGATTCTCCTCAATAAGAAAGCCCTAGAATACACATATTATTACGAAACCTCAACGAATATTTCATACTTTCTCAAAAATCGCTTCTAGTGTATGCTTATTAAGATAAAATTATGAATGAACTATTATTCTTTTTTCACATCTTTATCATTGTTTGTTTACTACTCATTTCCTTTCGAATGGGGAAACTCTTTCTTATTTGTACCATCGCTTTCCAAGGCGTTCTTGCTAATCTTTTCGTTATCCAACAAATCGAACTTTTTCACTATACGGTTACCTCAAGTGATGTCTTCTCTGTGGGCTCCCTTTTAGGCCTCTATCTTGTACAAGAATATTTTGGAGAAAAAGCTTCCCATGAAGCTATTTTTCTCACCTTCTTTTTGCTCTTATTTTTTCTCATAATGAGTTATATTCACGTAGGGTATGTTCCCAGTATTCTGGATAATACCCAAAGCTCTTTTCTAACGATTTTCTCTTCTGCCCCTCGCATTATCCTTGCCTCTATGATTTCCTTTTGCCTCATGCAAAAATTTTCCTTATTTTTCTACAAATTATTAAAAAAAAACACTTCCTTCCAAGGGAAAATGTTTATCACTCTGATAGGCTCTCAACTTTTCGATACTTTTCTTTTTACCTTCTTGGGCCTCTATGGAATTATAGCCTCGATTGGAAATGTTCTTTTCCTAAGTAGCCTCGTAAAAATATTGACCATTGCAGCCAGTCAACTTTCTTTGTTCCTCATAAAAAAAAGTCTATCCCCAGGTGTCCATGAAAACCTTCCGATTTGAAATTGAATACGCTTCGAAAAAATCTCGCGCTAGAGTTGGAAAAATTTACACCCCTCATGGAGAAATCGACACCCCTAATTTCGTTGCTGTTGGAACCAATGGAACTCTGAAAGCACTCGACAATAAATTAGTTCAATCCCTCGGCCTTCAATTGATGTTTTGTAACACCTACCATTTACTTTTACAACCGGGTGTTGATGTCATTCAAAAATGTGGGGGGCTTCACTCTTTTATTAACCGCACACTCCCGATTATTACCGATTCCGGAGGATTTCAAGTATTTTCCTTAGCCTATGGTTCTGTTTCTAACGAGCTGAAAAGCCGAGGAATAAAAAATGAAGAAAGAAATCTAGTCCTTTCCATAAATGAAGAAGGCGTTGTATTTCGGTCCTATCGAGACGGAAAAAAAATCCTCCTAACTCCAGAGACTTCCATCCAAGCGCAAAAAGCTTTTGGCGCCGATATCATCATTCCCTTTGATGAGCTCCCGCCCTACCACATGGATGCAGAACAGTTAAAAAAATCCTTAGAAAGAACACATCGATGGGAAAAGAGATCCTTAGATGAGCATCTAAAAAACCCCAATAATCAAGCCATTTACGGAGTAATTCATGGGGGGATTGATACAAATTTACGACAAAAAAGTTGTGAATATTTAACAGCTTTACCCTTTGATGGTTTTGCCATTGGTGGCAGCGTCGGAAAAAACAAAGAAGAAATGGCATCCATGCTCCAATTTACCCTTCCCCTTCTACCTGTCAACAAACCGAACCATCTTCTCGGCATTGGAGATCCTTCTTCTTTAGAACAGGGAATATCCTTTGGTATAGACACTTTTGATAGTTCCTATCCAACCAGGGCAGCCCGACATGCGTTTGCATTTTCCAAGCATGGAGATGTGAAGCTTTTAAAGCAGGAGAATGCGACATTATTAGAACCTCTTGAAAAAGAATGTACTTGCTGGACCTGTCAGCACTACACAAGAGCTTATCTCCACCATCTTTTCAAAGCCAAAGAGTTGACGGCGCTTTCTTTAACGACTATTCATAACGTACATTTCATGGTTCAACGTATGCAAAAGTATCGTCAAATGATTTTGGAAGGGATTTTGTAACACACCAACAAAAAGAATTCTTCTAACCCTTAAATTCTTTGCTTAGCATAGCAATTGACAACAAGCTTTTCACAAAGTACCATAAAATAATCTTTAGTTTACCAAGAGGAAATTTATGGTCCATGCTTCATGGAAAAAATTAAGTATTTTTACACTTGTTTTTGCAAGCGCATCTTTAGCTTTGGCTACAGAAGAAAGACTATCTGATTTTGAACCATGGTTTACAGGACCTATTGTAGCCCCATCCGGGAACAACTTACCTTTAGGTCAAGGCAATATCGAACCCTATTTGAATGTCGAAGTAGATTATGGAGCCTACCAAAATTCTTGGAAAAGAGAACATATCAAACATGTTATTGAGGTCTATCCCCTCATGTTTTTACAAGCAGGTCTTTGCAGCTGGCTAGACATGACACTAATTTTTCAAGACACCTATGCTCATCAAGGGAGTGATAATGTAAATAGATTCAATGATCTCGTCCTAAGTTTTGGAATTCAGCTTTTAAAAGACAAACCGGGAACAGCGATTCCATCCCTTCGATTAAACTTAACGGAACAATTTCCTGTAGGAAAATATGAAAACCTAAATACGGGAAAACTGGCTATTGACGCAGGGGGAGCGGGTACCTATCGTACGGGAATTGGCCTAAATCTTTCCAAAGTAGTTTATTGGATGAAAAGCCATCCTATATCCTGGCGTTGCTATGTAAAAGCTACGATCCCCACTCATGTCCCCGTTCATGAATTTCATGCCTATGGTGGCGGATTTGGGACTGACGGAACAATTAAACCCTATTTTGGGATAATTCAAGGAACGTCTATGGAAATTAGCATTACGCAACGTTGGGCTTTTGCTTTTGAATATCTTTATGAATTCAAAACTTCTGCTACCTTTTCAGGGACCCCAGGATCGATTTCTAAAACCATTCTTCATGAAGATGATGAATCCCAAAGAATCCTATTTGGACCTGTCACTCAAAATGGGACTCGAGTTTCCCACCGTATCAGCCTTGCCCCTGCTATTGAATATAGCTTCAATGCAGACTTAGGGATCATTGCCGGCGTTTGGTTCACAGTCTGTGGAAAAAATGCTACAGCAATGGCTACCGGAGTATTCGCAGTAACCTATACTTGGTAACTAATTATTTAATAAGCGTATTTTCCCATTGGAAATACGTTTATTTCTTTTCTTTTTATAAAAAAAACAACTCTAAAAAAATCTTTTCTTTATTTATGTTGCAAAGTGTAAAATCTATTCAAAAACCAAACGAGTCCCGATGACCAAACCAAAAATTACAAGTATTTTCATGTTAGCCATGATAAACGTCGCTGCCATGTGTAACATTGCTAACTTACCGCTTACGGCTACCTACGGGTTTTCCTCCCTTTTTTACTACCTTTTAGGTGCTATTCTTTTCTTTATTCCTTTAGCACTCGTTTCTGCTGAATTAGCAACAGGATGGCCCCAAACCGGGGGGGTATATATCTGGGTTCGTGAAGCTCTAGGAGAAAAGTATGGTTTTTTAGCCATCTGGCTGCAATGGGTCGAAAACGTAATCTGGTATCCTACCATCCTCTCTTTTATGGCCATTACGATTGCTTACATTTTCAATCCAGACCTAGTTCAAAATAAAGCTTACATTATTACGACAACCCTTGTTATTTTTTGGGGAGTCACTTTCTTAAACTTTTTTGGGATTAAAATCTCCGGCTGGATTAGCACCCTTTGCGTGGTTGGAGGCACCATCTTTCCCATGCTTCTTTTTATAGGCCTTGGATCCTTTTGGTTATTCCTTGGCCACCCATCTCAAATTGAATTTAGCTGGAAGACCTTTGTTCCACCGATGAATGAATTTAAATACTACTCTCTTTTTGCAGGACTCTTATTTGCCTTTAGTGGCCTTGAAATGTCTGCCGTCCATGCTAGAGAAGTAGAGCACCCTCAAAAAAACTATCCTAAAGCTATTCTTCTATCAACTATCATGATCTTTTTTCTAATCTCTTTCAGTGCTTTGTCTATGGCTGTGGTTCTCCCTGTTTCTAAGATTGCCTTTGGGACTGGACCCATAGCGGCCCTTAGCAGTTTTCTTTCTGTATTTAACCTAAACTGGGCTCTTCCCATTATTGCTTGCTGTATTGCTTTTGGATCATTTGGAATGGTCAGCACCTGGATCATCGGCCCTTCCAAAGGAATCTATGCAACAGCGCATAATGGAGAACTTCCCCCTTTTTTACAAAAAACCAACAAACGATCGGTCCCTGTGGTCATTCTAATTTGTCAAGCGCTCATCGTTACCGTTTTATCCTTCGCCTTCTTTTTAATGCCGACCATTAGCTCTTCCTATGCTCTCCTTTTATTTTTAACAGCGCAGCTCTATCTTGTGATGTATGTTCTGATGTTTCTTTCTGCCATTATTCTTCGATACAAATACAAAGATGTCCCTCGAGCCTTCAAAGTCCCTTTTGGCAATATCGGAATGTGGATCGTCGCTTCCTCTGGAATACTCATTTCAATCTTTGCCTTGATCACCGGATTTATTCCGCCATCTGATTTAAAACAAGACCACGAAAAGATGACCTATGTTATCTTTTTGCTCGTAGGGGTTCTTGTCTTTTGTGCCATACCCATTATCATCCACAAATGCAGGAAACCTAGCTGGCATTTATCTGAAAAAAAAGAACTATAAAAGAGTTTCCTATGTGCGGTATTTTTGGTTATATTGGAAAAAAAGAGCCTTTACAGACCTGTTTAGAAGGTTTGAAGCTTTTAGAATATAGAGGATATGACTCTGCCGGACTTGCCGGATTACATTCCGAAGGACTTTTTTTTTGTAAGGAAGTAGGTAAAATTTCCCAGTTAGAAAAAAAACTTTCTTTCCACAAAATTCCTCTTACAGTAGCCATCTCACACACAAGATGGGCAACCCATGGAGAACCCTCAGAAAAAAATGCCCATCCTCATTTAGATATGAAACAATCTCTAGCTCTGGTTCATAACGGGATCATCGAAAATCATGCACCTTTACGAAAAAAGCTTTTAGAAGAAGGATTTCAATTTATCTCAGAAACGGACACGGAAGTCATAGCTCAGCTCATTGCCTACTATTATACTAACGATCTTGTCGATGCGGTTCATAAAACTCTACAAAAACTAAAAGGCGCTTTTGCCATTGCTCTCATTCATAAAGACTATCCCAATCACATCCTAGCGGCAGCAAGAGAAAGTCCCTTAGTCCTTGGATATAATGAACAAAAAACAGAAATACTTTTATCTTCTGATCCCAATGCTTTTTTAGATCAAGATCTTTCTATTTCTTATTTAAAAAATGATGAGATTGCTCTTTTGTCCCCTTCTTCCATCGAAGTCTTCAACCATAAAAAGCAAAAAATAGAAAAAAGCAAAGAATTTCTCACTACACAAAATTATAAACCTACGAAAGAGGGCTTTCCCCATTTCATGTTGAAGGAAATTTTTGATCAACCCAAAGCCATTCAAAATGCGATTTTAAGTCACCCTTTTGAAAATTTCGGATTAAATCCTCTTCTAGCTTTTCTTCCTCAAGTCGATCGTATATTTTTAGTGGCTTGCGGAACCTCTTGGCATGCGGGTTGTTATGCGGCCACCCTCATCGAAGATAAGCTACAAATTCCCACACGCTGTGAAATAGCCTCTGAGCTTCGATTCAAAATACCTGTTTTTTCTAAAAACACCTTAGTCATCGCTATTTC
>JBAXUO010000106.1:0-5901 GCA_037129625.1 Chlamydiota bacterium | reverse complement strand
CACAAAACACAGTAAAGATAAAAAGAAAAAACGGTTCTCTCATATATTTTTTCTCTTACGTCGAATATACACTCTTTTCACTCGGTTGGGATCTGCAGAAAGGATATAAAAAAGAAAATCCTTGGTTTCTAATTTCACTCCGGCTTGGGGAATCGTTTCCAGCTGTTCCATAAGCCACCCCCCTAGCGTAACTACATTCGATTTTCTATCGATGGGAACGTCAAAAATTTCTTCCATTTCATCCAATTCGAGTTTCCCGCTAGCAATCAATACATTTTCATCCGCTCGAGTATACTTTTTCTTCTCGTCTCGATTATCTTGAATTTCTCCGACCACCGCTTCGATCAGATCTTCTTGAGTAATCAATCCCGAAATCATTCCATACTCATCTACCACTATCCCCAGATGTTCTTTTTTCGCTCTCATCTGCTGTAAAAGAGCGTAAGAATTGGTAGACTCAGGGACAAAAAATGGTTTCCGCAAATTTTTTTTCAAATCCGTTCCTTGAAGAATTTTCTCCCTATGTAAAAAAAATTGTCGGACAGACAAAATGCCTATCATATTTTGAAAATCTTTATCACAGATCGGGACACGCGTACACTTTTGTTCCACAAAAAGGAATAATAAATTCTCAAATGGTTCAGAGATAGAATAAAAAAGGATTTCATCTCGAGGTCGTAAATGTTCTTTCACAATCGAATTCTTGAGCTCAAGACACCCGCGGATGAGTGCCACCTCATCTTCTTGTAAAATTCCTTTTTCTTCCGAGGTTTCCAAAATAGATTCTAGTTCGTCATTGGATAAAGGTTTTTCTTTTTTCAAAAAGCAGAATAAAAAACGAGAAAGATAACTTGTCATTGTCGTTAAAACATTACGCACAGGCTCTACATAGCGAAAAATTCTAGAAATGAAAGGAGCTACACGATAGGCAATCGATATATTATTCGGTAACGCTATAGATTTTGGCAGGATTTCACCAAAAAAAAGGGTGAGGAGTAAAGGGACCCCAACCTTTACAGTCCAGCTAGCCAAGTCTCCAAATAAACTAGAGACCACATTTTGCACTAAAATATTAAAAAGCACATTAAGCATCAAAAGAGTAACAAGTAACTCTCTTGGCCTTTCCAGCAAGTGTCCAATTAACTGTTTTCTTGGATCTACGTCTTGTTTAAAGGCTTTGCCTAAAAAAGGAGAAATAGAAAACAGGGATGTTTCAGAAGCTGCTAAAAATGCAGAAGATCCGATCAATGCGATTAACAAAAAAATGAAGAAAAAAATCACTGTTTTCCCTTTTTTGTAAAATGAACCTTCATTTTCCCTTCCGGGACAACCCCGAGCTCTTTCATTAACACCATTTCCACCCAAGCCGGATCTCCATGGGATTGAATACGCATGAGAAGATCTTCTTTAGCCAAAGTGACAAGCTCTTTTTCTCTTTCGATTTCTTGTAATCTTTTATCCAAAGAAGCAATTTCCTCTTGTTTTTTCTTCATCACATGGAAATATCCGATAAAGGTGCATAGCATGAAAAGAAGAACCCAACCGAATCGAAAAATGAAGTTTTTCCGAACTCCATTTTTCGATGGAAAAGCACTTCCTTGTCCTCTCATAGTCATAGATTTTCCTTACTTTTACACAGTTGGGACTACAATGCCCATCTGTTTCATATATTTTCCTTTACGATCCGCATAGGAAATATCACAAGTTTCTTTTCCTTCAAAGAACACGACTTGAGCCAAACCTTCGTTAGCATAAATTTTAGCAGGCAGCGGAGTGGTATTTGAAATTTCCATGGTGACATACCCTTCCCATTCCGGTTCGAATGGAGTAACGTTAACGATAATTCCACATCGAGCGTAGGTTGATTTTCCTAAACAAAAAGTTAAAATATTTCGAGGTATGCGAAAATATTCGATACTTCTTGCTAAAGCAAAAGAGTTAGGTGGAATAATACAATAATGGTGTTGCACATCGACAAAAGAATTTGCCTGAAATTCTTTTGGATCCACAACGCAATTATGAACGTTAGTAAACACTTTAAATTCATCAGCCACTCTCAAATCATATCCATAACTTGAAAGTCCATAACTCACAATTTTTCTACCGTCGATTTCTTTTACTTGATTTTCTTCAAATGGTTCAATCATTCGATGTTCTTGAACCAATTTTCGTATCCATTTATCAGGTAATAAAGCCATAAGTTTCCTCCAATAAAATTCATTCTAGCTTTGGAAAGAGTATCCTGTTAGACTTTTTATAGGTACTAGGTATTTTTTTCAAGGCACAAAATGGGAGAACATTTTATTCAGTCTTCTTGGGCTAAACAGGACACTGTTTTTGAAGCTCCTTTAAGACCCCAATCTTTGAGAGATTTTTTTGGACAAGAATCTCTACAAGAACGATTAGGGATTTTTTTAGGCGCTGCCAAAAAACGAAATGAACCTATTGGGCATTGTTTACTTAGTGGCCCTCCCGGCCTTGGGAAAACTACCCTTGCCCATATTATCGCAAAAACGATGGGAACCAATATAGTAGTTACCTCCGGACCTGTGATTGAAAAAGGGGCCGATCTGGCCGGCATTCTTACCAATCTTCAACCCGGAGACATCCTGTTCATCGATGAAATTCATCGTTTATCGAAAGCTGTGGAAGAATATTTATATCCTGCGATGGAAGATTTCACTTTAGATCTATTAATCGACAGTGGACCCAACTCCCGAACTGTACAAGTAAAGCTTAACCATTTTACATTAATTGGTGCTACGACAAGAACAGGTCTTTTAAGCAGCCCTCTTCGTTCCCGTTTTCAATTTATGGGGCGTTTAGAGTATTACAATGCAGCCACATTGCAACAAATCATCCAAAGATCTGCCGAGCTTCTTCGATCTACTATAGATCGCGCCAGTTCTTTCATTATAGCCGAGCGCTCTCGAGGGACTCCTAGGATTGCGAATAATTTACTCAAATGGGTTCGAGATTTTACCGAGATGAAAGGGGAAACCAAAATTTCTGAAAAACTAGCCTTGGCAGCCTTAGAAATGTTATCCATTGATCATAAAGGACTCGATGAAATGGATAAAAAGATTCTCTCTGTTATGATCGATCACTATCACGGTGGCCCTGTGGGGATACAAACTCTTGGAGTTGCGGTAGGAGAAGAAGCCGATACATTAGAAGAAGTATATGAACCTTATCTTATTTTGAATGGTTTTCTCAAAAGAACTCCCCGAGGTAGAGAACTTACGGATGCAGCCTATGCTCATCTGGGAAGGAAACGTAAAAACAACGGGAAGGCAAATGAAAATATCTAGTCCCGCCTTTTCCTCAATGGGTAAAATACCTAAAAAATATTCTTGTGAAGGTCAAGGGATTAATCCCCCTTTACAAATAGAAAACATTCCCTCTCAAGCTATATCTCTTGTCTTAATTATTGATGATCCGGATGCTCCGAATGGAACTTATGTTCATTGGGTGGTTTACAATATGGATCCAAAAACAACTATCATTTTGGAAAATAGCATACCCGGTCTTCAGGCAAGAAATACGGCCGGAATAAAAAATTACGTTCCTCCTTGTCCTCCTTCGGGAACACATCGGTACTTTTTTAAAATCTACGCTTTAGATATAAGATTAGAGGATGACAAAAATATAGAAATAAAGATTCAGGGTCACATATTAGCATCTGCTGAGCTTGTTGGCCTTTACAACAAAAAAGAAACCCATGGAGAGTCCCAATGAAGCTCTTTTCCTACCTTATAATGGTCTTTTTAGGATGTATAGCCTATGCTGAAACTGCAACTTCAGGTAATGCTACTATTCCTGTACGACCTGAAAACATACACATACTTTTAGAAAGAGACACACCGGAAGCTCTACTAGAAGTAAAAGGTCCTTATTATATTTTCAATCCCTATAACAATTCCAGGCTTACCTCCGGTCTATTAGGCAAGCGATTTATTATTCGCGCTATAGACGATGGAATACGATGGGGAGAAGAATTTCCCGGTATTAACCAAATTTCCATAGTTCCTCGTTCAACCGAGACATCTTTTCTCGTGAATGGGATTCAGTACGCCGGAAATCTTACTATCTACAAAGTAGGAAACAAACTACATATTATTAACGATGTGCCAATTGAGGCCTTTCTGCAAGCAACGCTTTGTTCTCAATTCCCTTATCCTTTGGACAATGAGGTGATGTCTGCGATTGCGATTGCTGCAAGGACTACGGCTTACTCGATTGTGCAAAAGAACAAGAATACATTTTGGCATATATCTGCGAAGGATGTAGCGTATCAAGGATGTGTACTTGTTTCTTCCGATTCGCCTATGGTTCATGCCATAGACACCACTCGAAATTTAATCTTGGTTAACTCAGAGGACAAAAAAAGCTCTCCTTTTCATGCGGTATGGACAGAACATAGCGCCGGAAAAACGGCTCCTTATCATGCTATTTTTAGAAAGGATGAGTTAGCTCCGAAAGAGGGAGCAGAAGCTCCTCATGCGTTCCTTGATCGAGAAAAGTCCAAGTGGACCTATTCGATTTCCAAAAAAGATCTGGCTTCTCTTTGCAGCGTAAAAAAATTATTTGCTATAGAGCTTTTTTTAGATTCCTACTCTAAAAAAACCTATGCTGTTCGTTTACAAGAGAATAAGAAAGACCATCTCGATATGGACTTTTTTCAATTTCAAAAAGTCTTAGGGGCGGAGCATATCCTCAGCAATGATTTTTCTGTATCGGTAAAAAAGGATCAGGTAAAATTTACGGGGTATGGGAAAGGCCATGGGGTTGGTATTTGTTTGTATACGGCGGCAGCGATGGCCCAAAATGGGGATAATGCAGTGAAGATACTCACAAAGTTTTTCCCGAACACTTACCTTTGGAATGTCACTACGGCACCACAAGGGGAGATTGCGAAAAAATAGTTCTTTTACCGGGGAGCTCATAGAGTAAGAGGATACGAAACAGGTCAGGACCGGAAGGTAGCAGCCTTAAGAATCTGCCTTAGGCTATGGGGAACTCTCCGGTACTTTTTTTCTGAGTATTTTTCTTAAAGCGTCTTCGGCAGAAAGTTTACTTTTTTCAGCTTGTAGAACTAATTGAAAAAGAGCTTCTCCGAGTTCTTCTTCAGTAGAGAAAGTTTCTTTTGGTAGAGTAAAATGATCTTTCATTCGATGGATAATTTTCTGAGTTTTCACTAAAGTTGGCAAATCGATGGGGATGCCTTCAAGTGGAGAGGTTCTCTTTTTTTCTTCTTGTTTAATTTTATCCCAATTTTTCAAGACTTCGTGGGTCTGTAAAGATACTTGATTTTCGAAGATATGGGGGTGGCGTCTGATTAATTTTTCACAAACAGACTCTAATATTTCTTCTAAGGTAAGAAGGTGTTCTTTTTCGCCTATTTTGGCTAAGAAGACTACGGCGTGTAGAAGATCGCCGGCTTCTTCGATGAGATCTTTTTTGGATCTTTGATCGATAGCCTCGATTAGCTCGTAAGTTTCTTCTAATAAGTATTTAGGTAAAGAAGAGAGGGTTTGTTCTCGATCCCAGGGGCAACCGTTTTCGCCGAGTAAAGTATTTTCTATAGATAAAAGTTGATCGAACTGTTTCATAGGTAAGTCCTTTTTTGGAAAGAACTTACCATTTTCTTGGGTACTTTTTCAAAGGTTTTTCGATCATTTTTTTAATTTCTTTATTTTCGTTAACTATTTTTTTGAAGGACTGCTCGATTTTTTGATAGGAGAGAGAGGAGAGTCCGACAACGACGAGAGCTAACAGGAAGAGTTTTTTCATACAATCACCTCTAAGCTACATAATAAAATATTTAATTATATTAATCAACAAATCTTTGTATCTTGAACAAAATTAACTAATTATATATAATATTGATTGTATTTAATT
>JBAXUO010000105.1:0-5942 GCA_037129625.1 Chlamydiota bacterium | reverse complement strand
TATGAAAAAGATGCCCCCGTCGAGTTTTTTGTTTACCTCTTCTTGCTCTGCTTATGTGGATGAGATCGAGTTTCAGAAAGTGATTTTCCATGCTGCAAAAGAAGCGGATCGAAAAGTTTCGATCCTTGGCAGACATCGGCAAGCTACGGATCATCCGATTTCACTTTATCATCCGGAAGGTTCCTATTTAAAAAGTTTTCTTTTATACTTGCACTAAAACTTGAGGTCCTCATGCCTGTTCTTGTCATTATGTTTGTTTCTATTTTGCCTTTCCTTTTAGGGTATCATTCATCGATTATTGCTGGGGCTCTTATACCTATTTCTCATGAGTTTCGATTAACTTTTCTTGAAGAAGGGGGGATTGTCAGTATTTTTCTTTTGGGGGCTTTATTTGGATCGGCTGTGGGAGGCTTTTGTGCAGATAAGATCGGACGAAAAAAAACACTTTTTTTAGCGACAATACTTTTTATTTTTGGGAATCTTTTTTTATTTTTTGCGGTCCAAAAATGGGATTTTTGGATGGGAAGATGGTGGATTGGGTTTGGAGCCGGTTTAACATCGATAGCCGTTCCTTTGTATTTTTCAGAGGTTATACCTAACAGATATAGAAGTATGGTTCTTTCCGGGTACCAACTTTCGATTACGATTGGAATTTTGATAGGATACTGTGTGGGCTATTTTTTCATTTCGGAAGAAGATTGGCGAACCATGGTGGGTTTTTCCTTTTTTTTAGAAACGATAGTTTTATGTTCCTTATTTTGGATGCCTGAGACACCTATATATTTATTAGAAAAAGATGAAAAAAAAGCCGAAGAAATTTACCGAAAAATGGGTTTTTTGGAAAAAGAGAAAATATCGAAAAAGGTAGAAGAATTGTTTACGTGGAAGAAATATATAGGTAAGGGGCTTTTTGGAGCCCTAGGTGTGGGAATTCTTTTAAGTCTTTTCCAGCAAGTAACAGGTATCAATACAGTCATTTATTATGCGCCTATGATTTTACTCAGTAACGGAGTCCCGTCTCCTTCTTATGCTCTTTTGATCACAATGGGAATTGGTGTTGTAAATGTATTGATGACTATTTGGGCCCTTTTTCTTGTGGTCAAAATGAAAAGAAAAACGTTATTGCTCATTGGGCTTTGGGGAATGTTTTTTTCTTTAACACTACTTTCTTTTTCTTCTTTTTTACCTAAACCCTTTTTGATGGGAAGTGTTATTATATATGTTGCTTTTTTTGCGGTTAGTTTAGGCCCTCTTTTATGGGTTATTGCAACTGAACTCTATCCTCCAAAGATGAGAGGGGAGGCTATGAGTATTATTGCTGCGGTCAACTGGCTTTCAAACTATGGAATTTCTTTTTCCTTTCTGTCATTACTAAACTTTTTAGGAAATGGAAAAACTTTTTTTCTCTATTCTTGCATGACACTGTTAGCTATATTTTTTGTATGGAAAAAACTTCCGGAAACCAAGGGACAAAGCTGGGAGCATATTTGGAGTTTTTGGAAAAAAAGTTCATAGTAATTTTTTATTATGTTACAAATAATTTTTATAACCATTCATCATAGGAGTGAATATGACCTATTCAAAGATTGAATCTCTTTTGGGAGAAGAAGCAGAATCGCTTCTGAATCATAAATGTAAGACAATACCTAAAGAAAGTCTTCATCTTCCCGGCCCGGATTGGGTTGATCGGATTTTTGTTCCTTCCAATCGAAATATTCGTGTATTGCATGGTCTTCAATCTATGTATAATTTTGGTAGATTGGCTAAAACCGGATATCTATCCATTTTACCGGTTGATCAGGGCATTGAGCATTCAGCCGGAGCCTCTTTTTCTCCGAATCCGGAATATTTTGACCCGGAAAATATTGTTCGTTTGGCTATAGAAGGTGGTTGCAATGCTGTGGCTTCAACCTCCGGCGTTTTAGGCATTGTGGCTAGAAAATATGCTCATAAGATCCCATTTATCCTAAAAATAAACCATAATGAACTTTTATCTTATCCAAACATTCATGATCAAACTCTTTTTGCTTCGGTCCAAGAAGCTTACGATATGGGATGCCTTGGCATTGGAGCTACGATTTATTTTGGATCTGAAGAGAGTCGCCGACAGATTGTAGAAGTATCTCAAGCTTTTGAGATGGCCCATGAGCTCGGAATGTTTACTGTTCTATGGTGTTATTTAAGAAATTCCGGCTTCAAAGTGGATGGAACGGATTATCATGAAGCTGCCGATTTGACCGGGCAAGCGAATCATTTGGGAGTGACGATACAAGCCGACATTATCAAACAAAAGCTTCCTACTATCAATGGGGGATATAAAGCGATCAAATTTGGAAAGTATAAAGATGCTATGTATACCACACTTTGTACAGATCATCCGATTGATTTGACAAGGTACCAAGTGATCAATAATTATATGGGAAGGATTGGTCTTATCAATTCGGGAGGAGCCTCGGGAGATAATGATCTGTCGGAAGCGGCCGCTACAGCTGTAATTAATAAACGAGCCGGTGGAATGGGCCTTATATCCGGAAGAAAAGCATTTCAAAAGCCCTTGAAAAAGGGAATCGAGCTTTTGAATGTGATTCAAGATGTCTATTCGTGTAAAGAGATAACGATTGCATAAGTTTTGTAAGAAGAGTGTTGATATAACGGCACTCTTCTTTTTTTTTAGAATTGGAGAGAATTATTAAATCTGGGTTTTTATTTAAATATGCCTTAGTTAGTTGCTAATAAAGGTTTATCCATGAATTGGGTGAAAGGCAAGGCTTTGGCTATTTCCATGTGAGTTATTCTTTGTTGAAAGTCCGGTCGTAACATATGAAACAAAAGCCATGAGATGTCGTGAGGTGTTTTTTGCAGATCCTCTTTTGTAAGAGGGTGTTTTTCTGGAGATTTTTTGCAATCGTCAGGGGTTAACCAAAAAGGACCTGTGGTAATATCTAATAGAAATGGGTATTTGTCTTTAGAATTTTTGTAATCTTTATCAATGGTCTTAAATTGATATAGGAAGTTTTGGAGTTTATTTTGAAAGGTTATAGGTAAAATGACGCTCTCTTTTTGAGAATATTTCGCCCCGGATTCAAACTTTGGATCTAACATATTGCAGAAAATAGCGGACGTCAATCCAAGGGCCCATATATCTCGTGCAGGTGTGTTGAAATTAGAGAAAGGAAGGGAGGGGCCTGCTTTTATTAGGACATAGAATATTTCAGGAGCTAAATACATAAGACTTCCGTATGCTTTGTTTTTTTCTTGCTCGTCGCTTAAGAAAAATGAGGGGTCCCAGTCAGTAAAAACGGTTTGAACTCTAACGATCGGTTGTGTGGATATGGGATGAATTAATATATTTTCTGGTTTTATGTCGCAATGAACGATACCTATTTTACTCATGGGTTCTAGGTGGAGTAGGAGTGAGGTGATAACTTTAGGTAGTAAAAGAAATTTTTCCTCAGTTTTGGTTTTGATGAACTTACCTCCATCCATTTCAAAAAATGGATCTATAAGTAAATTTTCGGTGGAATATATGGGATCTGGAAGTCCAAAATTAAAAGGAATTCTTTCTTTTTCGCAGGTTTCTTGGATCGCTTTTCTTTTGCTTCTTTCCCTTAGCATGCTTCCTGTTGATTTTTCACATAAGAGAGCCATTTTTTTCATTGAAAAGAAATCCAAACAAAGGCGGAATGTTTTTGTATGTCCTTCATTTAGAATGTCTAATTTGCATAGATAAGTTTTATCTTTCAATTGAAGATATTGGATTCCGGCGATGGAGGGATAGTTTAGGGTTTCTTGTGATTTTAAAAACTCTCTTCGTCTGTGGGCAATTTTTTTCAGAAGGTGTCGAGAAATGTAGGTGTTGGGTAAAAGGTCATTGAGAGCGTTTTTTGTATCTTCCCTAACCAGCTCACATTCGTTTTGTAAAATCTCTGAGGCTGATATTTGTTCTAATATTCTTTGTTGATATAAATTAATTGAAGATGACATAACAAAGTCCTATTTTAATATAATTAATACGTATATTTATTATATAGCATTGTTAATTTATAGTAAATTTGAACTTATTGTTTTAGTTTTGAATCTTCTCTTGTTATTTAAGCTAAGACAGTTAGGTTAACATAAGGGAGATTTATTTTGCGAATAACGATAATTCAAGGTTGTGCTTCAGATTTGTTTCGTAAGATTGTTGAATGCTTATAATCAGCAACTTATATATAAACAGTGCTATTTTCATTTGATTGTACACAGAGCTTCTAAGAGAGCTCCGTAACCAATTGCAGATTTAGAATTCTATGCCGTACTTTAGGTAAACGATAGGATAGTAAAGAACCTGATCATCCTGATTGAATTTGTTACCTTTAAATAGTTCAAATCCAATGGTTGGAAAACCAATACGAGCTTCAAAAAATCGATTTTTTCCGGCTTTGTTTCGGTATTTTTTTCCAAGGATTAGCGTTGGTGAGGTATAACCCAAAACGTGATGATTAGAAAACCAATTATAGTAGTCTTTACCAAAAAAGGCTCCTAGGTCGAGTCCGAATCCGGCATAAAATTCTGATGCAAGATTAACCGTTGGATAATATAAAAATGCAGGTGTAATTTTAAGAGTGGTTGCATAGTAAATAGTCGAAACATCTAATGCTACATCTCCACCCCAATGGTTTTTTTGGTGTCGATAACCAATTCCAAAGGAAGGAACTAATAAAGGGAGAGGGCCGACTCCAAGATCCCCGTAGAAGAGAGATTCTTGTGTGTTTGTTTGTGTCGTGGTGGCAGGTTTTTCTGCAAAACCGGAAGAAAATCCTAATCCTAATGCAATCATTGTTAAAATTATTTTTTTCATATACGCCCCTGTTCTTTTTAAATTACGTTAAGTTTAGAACAAGAATGGTTGAATGGTTGATTTGGATCAAGCGAAAACTACTGCCATAAAAGCCGAGCTTAAAGGAGCCTTTCTTTTAGATGAAATCGATACAGACGGAAATTTGCTATTGGTTTATTTTGAATTTTCTTCGGGCAATAGCTCAACGGATCCTGTCTTAAGATTATAATATCCAGAGACAACCTCGATTTTTTTATCTTGTAGAAGCTTTTGGATGACAAGAGATTGCAAAACAATGTTTTTTGAGTTTTGGATGTTCATTTTTATTGCCGTTTCCCAAAGATGGTCAGTGTGGGAGTCTCTTGCCTTTAGGACTGAGGATTCTATGAATTTAGTTAGAGTCGGAAAGTCTTTTGCTTTGTTTTGAATCACAGCCTCTACGGCTCCACAACTTTCATGACCCAGTATGAGGATAAGAGGCGAATGAAGATACTCTGCTGCATATTCGATACTTTCCATTTCAAGAGGACCTACAACGTTTCCTGCAATGCGGACGACAAAAAGATCTCCAAGGGTAACGTCAAAAATAAGTTCAGGAGGAACCCTGGAGTCAGAACATCCCACAATTATCGCGAGGGGCGATTGATTGGTAATAAGAGATTCTCTTAGCTCTTTAGTGCTTTGATGATTTTGGGAAATTTGGTTTACATAGCGCTTATTTCCCTCGATAAGTTGTTCGAATGCTTTTTGAGGGGTTTGTGATGGGACTATTATAGAAGAACTAGTGGAAAATATTAGGAAAAAGAAAAGAAAGATATTTTTCATAAAGATGCCCTATTTCTACGTATAAAAGATAAAAGAGAATTTTTCCACTGTTTTAGGTTTTTTCGGAATAATATTATTGAAACTGAGTTTGGTTCAGAATTTCCTTTTCGATATCTTCTTTAGAGATCTGTACCTGACTCTCGGATAATTCCGGGAAATTTTGTACGAATTCATCGACAGACCTATTGCCAAGGTTTTGATAGTAGATGGAAATTTGTAAAATATAAACACAGTGCACAAGAAGGCCCCTTCGAAATCCAATAGATGATGGATGAATTACGTATTTTAAATAGATTTT
>JBAXUO010000104.1:0-5968 GCA_037129625.1 Chlamydiota bacterium | reverse complement strand
AAAAGCTTAACTTAAAATCCTTCAAAAACTGTCCAGTCTAAGTCGACCACCGTAGGCTGTTATGGGGTATTCCCGAATGTCTTTTCGTCGGATCTCTTTAATTTCTCCGGTAAGTCGGGTATTTCTGTTTATGAACTTAGGGACTTCATCAACAGCTTTTAAGATGGTTCCTTCTATTTCATATCGATCTAATAGTTTTGTTTTATCATTGCCGATAAAACGTGCACAACGGACTTTTGCATAGGGAAGCAAAAGGTCTCTTTTGGTTGGATTTCCAAAAAGAATCATACCTCCTACAGACGGTACAAGTTTATTGCCGGAGCGAATCAATACTCCTAAAGAGGTTAATTTTTCTTCATTAATTTCTTTTTTTATTTGCTTAAAGGTTGTAGACATTAGGTCAAAATCTAAATCGTCTTTTGAGGTGCCGCTTAATGGTTCTTGATCAAATGAAATATTTATAGCCGAGCGTTGAAGTTCTGCTAAAACTTCGGGTCCCGCTATTCGATTGGTTGATCCCAATCGAACATATACTCCATTGGAAGAGCCTTGTTTTTTAAAATAGAAAGGAGCTTTCCAGTGAGTTACCTTCACAATAAGAAGACTTTTTTTCTTATATGAAATGATTTCGATTTCAGGAAGCATGGATGGGTAAATATTATCAGATATAGAATTGGCGAGAGCTTCTTCTGCTTTGAAAATATCATTCACTCCGATAAGTTTACCATCTGAAGACTTTCCGATTATTAGAATACCTCCTGCTGTATTGGCAAAAGCAATGATTGTTTTTATGATGGGTTCTAATGAGGAAAGATCTCTTTTAAATTCTAAAGTCTTCGATTCAGGCTGAACGAGTAGGTTTTCTATTTCCATTCGACTTATCTCCTTTTTCTTTAATCCTGCAAAATCCTGCAAAATCCTGCAAGAATAAATTGCAGGATTTTGCAGGATTTTGCAGGATTTCCATCAAGAGACTATGGGTTAATGTGGTTTAAATCATCTCATAGCGCGGATGGTAGTAAATTTATCTGGTCTTCCCGTTTTTTATTTAGGTGGAATTTAAAAAAAATCAATACAATCTAAAAACCAAGATTCTAGATTTATCCAATAGTCGAGCTCTTCTTGAGTAAGCGCTCGTTTATTGGAAAGAGAGGTTAAGAGGTTTAGGATATGAGGAGGAGGGTTTGTACTGTGAAGTTTAATAGAGATACAAGCAGATATGAGTTGGATATGATCATATTTGTCAGGGGAATCGTAAGCTCTGGAGGGAAAGTTTTTTTTCCATTTTTCTTTGAAAAGCTTACAGAGATTTACTTGGAAGAGTAAAATTTTAAGCTGTGTTTCTGTATTCTCTTTTTGGAAACATTCCAGGTTTTCTTTTTGAAGGGCGAGTTTAAAGGAATCGTAGTAGGAGTTTCTGTGAAAATAGGTGGATTCGGGCATTTTTTTAGCGCTAAAAGGCTCGTCTTGCAATGTATCTTCTCTTTGAGGTGTAAGCATTTTTGCTTTGTATAGAGTCCATTCCTGTTCACGAGATAATGGTGATAAAACTGTTATTTCCAAGAGTTTTTGATGGGGTTGGGAGTGAGAGAGAGAATTGGGGGTATGGGGATCTTCTTCCAGTTGTTGTATTTGTTTTTTTACGATTTGGCTGTAGAAGAAAACCTGGTAATCTTTTTGCTGTTCTAGTGTGAGGTTTGGTATGGAGCTGATGGGATATTTCTTTTGTGAAAGAGTTTGAATCGCATTTTCGGAGAGGCAAAATTCGGTTTGGAGGTTTTCTTTTATAAGGTTATGAAATAGAGCATGGGTTTTTGCCATTAACGTAGGATATTCATCTTCCGGCGTTTGGGTTAAAATAGGGATAATAATATGTTTATAGGCATGAAAAAGGGGTTCGTAGATTTTGGGAAGGTAAGGGCTTTTTCCAAAGAGAGGAGCCTGCGTGGTAAGAGAGTCCAAGGTGGCTTTGGCTAATTGCGGATCGATTGTTACTATAGAAGACATAAACTTTCCTTTTTTATACTAAAAACTAACTATATTGTATAATAATATATAATATTATTTCAATATTTAAAATAATGTTTATTAGTGTAAATTTTTAGCATTTTGGCTCCGGACTTTCCTTTTTCATTTTATAGAAAATCTATCACGTCATTATTGCATCTTCCGGTTCTCTCTGGTATGTTACTTTTAACAAGAAGGATCCTATGGAACTCAGAAAAGAAAAAATAAAAGTCGCTCCGAATTCTAAAGAATCAGAAATGATGGTTCTAGGCTGCATGTTGACCAGTGTCAATAGCATGAATGTGGCTGCAGATGGATTGAAAACTGAGGATTTTTATTACAAAGAACACCAAATCATTTTTGAGATTCTTCAGGTTTTTTACAAAAGTGATAAGCCCGCCGATATTCATATTTTAGGGGAAGAGCTTAAGAAAAAAAGCCATTTGGAAAGTATCGGTGGTATTGGATATCTGACGACACTGGCTCAATATGCAGGGACCTCTGCATATATTGAAGAGTATGTGAAGCTTGTTCAAGAAAAGGCCATATTGCGCAAAATGATCCAAGCGGCTCAAGCTATTGAAAAGACAGCTTTAGAAGAGCCTGAAGATGTTCACAATATATTGGACGAAGCTCAGTCGCATTTCTTTCAAATTTCTCAATCGGTAAATGCCGGTTCGGGTGTTTTAATCCGGGATCTTTTATCCGGTTTAAAAGCAGAATCCGGACTTCCCTATCTAAAAGAGCTCCAAGAGAGACAGGAAACGTTTCGCTTAAAAGGACCCGACGAGCTCAAAATCACCGGAGTTCCCACTCATTTTGTCGATTTAGATAAGTTGATTAATGGATTTCACTCTTCAAACTTAATGATTCTGGCCGCACGTCCTGCGATGGGAAAAACGGCCTTAGCTTTAAATATTGCAGAAAATATTTGTTTTAAAAATCATCTTCCCGTGGGGATCTTTTCACTAGAAATGAGTGCTTCTCAGCTGGTTCACCGTATTATATGTTCTCAATCCGAAGTGGAATCTGAAAAGATTCAGACTGGGTCTTTGAATGGTTCTGAATATCAAAGAATTGTTGCTTCCGTAAACATGATGCAAAAAAACGTTCTCGTTATTGATGATCAGCCTGGGTTGAAAATTACGGATATGCGAGCTAGAGCCCGCCGTATGAAAGAGGTATACAACATTCAGTTTCTTGTGATTGATTATTTACAGTTGGTTGCAGGTTCGGGAGCGTCGAAGTCTTTTGAAAGCAGACAAATGGAAGTTTCGGAAATCTCTCGGATGTTAAAAAATATGGCGCGAGAGCTTAATATCCCCGTTCTTTGTCTTTCTCAGTTATCAAGAAAAGTGGAAGAAAGACAGGGCCATCGGCCTATGATGAGTGACCTTAGAGAATCGGGTTGTTTGACAGGGGATACCCGGATCTATGATGTGAGAAAGAAGGTTTTTGTCACGATGAAAGAGCTCTCTTCCCGAAAGAAGCAAGAGCCTGTGCAAGTCTATGCTATAGAGAATGGAAAAATACAAGAACATACCATGACGAAAGTTTTCTATTCCGGAAAGAAAAGAGTTTATGAAATCGAGACTCAGTCAAAAAAGACTATAAGGGCTAGTGAAAACCATCCTTTTCTACAACGAAGTGGATGGACTCGAGTGGACGCTATGCAGGTAGGCGAAGAGGTGGCTACCTTTACGGAGAGTCTTTCTTGGGAAAAGATTGTAGATATTCGAAAGATGGAAATCGAAGATGTGTATGATGCTACCGTCGATGTGGTTCATAACTTTGTTGCCAGTGGATTTGTCGTTCACAATAGTATTGAGCAAGATTCGGATCTTGTGATGTTTTTGCTTCGTCGGGAGTATTATGATCCTTATGATAAACCTTCTTTGGCAGAGTTAATTATAGCAAAGAATCGTCATGGGAAAATTGGTGTGGTGAATATGACGTTTCGCAAGGAGTTGGCTCAATTTGCGAATTACATATCGCTAGATGGTGGGGTGCAAAACCAAGAGGCTTTTGCGGAATTTTCTCCTCAGGACTAGGGCAGTCTTTTTAAATTATTTCTTTTACAGTTTATATTATAATCATTTTTTTAATTAATATTTTAATTGAATTGTAATTCTAATTTTATTATAATCATACTATTAAGTAGTATTAATTATTAATAAGAGGATATTATGTCATCATCTACAAGTTCTGCCATACAAGCATCAATAAATAAACCCTTTACATTCTATTTTCCCGGTTCCTCTACTCCTGCCCTCGTGAATCTAACTGCCATTCCCATTATTCAAATGGAAGAATCTCTACAAAGACCTATTCAGTCACTTCCCCTAACAAGTGAAGTTCAGATGCCCGGACAAGCATCGTTGACTATCGTAGCTCCCCAAGAAAAAACCGTTGATCAACAAATACTATCCCATTTTGCTCCTGCATGGTCAGCCTTTGGGCCTCAGGATGAAATAGAATTTTTGAAAAATCTAAACCATCCGGAAATAAAATCTCGAAGTTTGGAATTGGGAAAAAACCTCTGTGTTCTTGAGCGTAAAATAATTAAAGATTTGTTTCTCCTGCTGATCCACGAATATATGTTTTTAGATAAGGATGGGGCTTTGAGATATTTTCAACAAAAAAATTATCAGATATTTAACGTTGAGACTTTTTGTGAAATGTCCCTTTTTTGTAAAAAGGAAAACCGAAACCGGTTTTTCTCCCTGTTTCCTTCTTCCAAGGATTTTCTTAATGACCTTTATTCAAGAAACCAATCCGAGCTTCAAATAAAAGAAGTTTTTCAAAGCTTTTTACTGACTCATAAAGTGTGCGAAGATATTCAAGATATAACTTTTAATATGTATCCTCATAGACCCTCAGAAGAACCTAATGTGGCTTTCTTTTATAAAAAACCGGTCTTGGGAAGTTATTCCCATGTCTTTCCAATGCGTCTTACTTCCATACCTGCAGAGATAGTTTTTTTGCCGATAGAAACAATTTTTGCAAAGATTTTGCGCGTTGAAGCCGTTCCTGTAACTCGCGGATATCCGGATGTGGAAGCTTCTTTTATAGGCACGTTTCCACAAAATTCACAACATGCAGAATTTCTTAAGATGCAATCAGTAAAAAAATACAATCAAATAATGGAGAAAATCCATCAAGATGAATCTTTTTGGCCTGATCCGCAAGTAGTAAAAGGTGCTTCTTCTCAAGGCAGAAGTTCTTTTTGGAGTTATTTGGACCCTAAGACTTACCTAAAAAAGTAAAGAGTATACTGACCCTAGTTTCTTTAGACACGCATTTGCATTTATGTGACTTTTACGAGAAAACAGCGAAGTCTTTAGCTTCGCTGATCAACTCCAAAATTATAATTATCAATAATCATTATAATTTATTTCTGGAAAATTTGACTCAAAATCGCTTCCTAATAATGTGGGTGGTCCACTAAATAAAGGCCAGGGCTTTAAAGGAAGATAAATTTTGAAGTATTTGATAATGTCATTAAAATCATAAGTTCCTGGAATCCTATTCTTATAGTCAGCGTGTTGAATGGTCTTTCCAGCAAAACCATGTTCGGGAAAATAATCACAGTCATGTAGAATAATGTACTTAGATTTAGATCTAAATCGTTTTATGGTTTCTAACCTTGCTTGCCATGGAGATTGATCCACAAAACAAAGATCAAAATAAATTTCATTCAACAACTTAGTGTTATCCAAAAAAGTAATCCAGTAGTCGCAATTTTGATTATTTTTCCGATTTGCCCCTGGGACGAAAAAAAATTTATGCCAGCCTGAATTGTCTTCTTTATACCCATCACCTAAGTATTTGTGACTAAATTTTTGTAACCATTCTTGATTATCATCTATTGAAATAAGCAACCTTTGAACCTCCCCATGTCTAAAGACAGGGGATTCCTGACGAAAGCTTACGCTTCCTCTCGTGGTTCGTTCCGAACCCG
>JBAXUO010000103.1:0-6041 GCA_037129625.1 Chlamydiota bacterium | reverse complement strand
ATATAAGTCTTTGAAAATCAGCTCCAATTAAATACTAATTGCGGAAGTCAGGAGGACCGATTACTGTAACAATAGGATATCCTTTCGCAAGATCCTTAAGCTCAGACTCTAACTCTCTTTTAAACATAAATTTTACTTTTCTGAAGTTCAACTTCATTTTAGTCAAAACAATCATTTCTGTAAATGCTTCAATTTTTGACAGGCCACATTTTCCTCCCTCAGCTAATGCAGAGGTATTCCAATGTGCGCATTGGTTGAAGTACTGAAATAATTTGCTCCTATTTTTTCATCTCTGACAACAATTTTTATATTTCTTTTGGCTTCCACAAGAACAAGGATCATTTCTCCCTAATTTTTCTTCCCTGCGAAAAAGACCTTGTTTTAAATATTGCTCAAAATTCTCTGTCTTGAATTTATCCTTAATCAATTGACAATGTCTCTTCAAACGATCCACATATCCTTTATCAGAAACACAAAACAATAAAAAATGCTCCAAAAAAACCTGCGCATAAGGTCCCTGAAATTGTAGGGGAGCCAATCCGGGACCCGGAAGCTGAGGACACGGAAACCCAAAATGATGTGTATAATATTTTTCCTTTTCCCATCCAAACGTCAAAGTACAATGCTTTTTTCCATCTTCACCCACCACAAGAATATCGACCTTTCGACAATCACAATCCACATCCGGGCAATACATTTCTAATAAAAAATACGTTCCTAGAGGTACTTCGCATTTTTAAAGTACATTGATACTTCTAGTTTCAGTATCAGCAATTTCAGGAAAAACAGTTGAAAAACAAATAACGCTCATAGACTCACCTAAAAAAAGAGCAATGTTTCAATATTGTGATAGGCACTCCCACTCATAGGATTTAAAGGCTTGGTTTTCGCCGTTCTGATGCCGCAGGACAAAGACCACAACCCTGCTTCTTGAACCCGAGATCATCGCACAATTGGGGGCGGATAGACTCGAACTGCCGGACTCCGAAGAGGAGGGATTTACAGTCCCCTATAATTGCAGTAGAACGACGTTGCCATTCCGTAAAGCTGGATAAAATGCCCCTCAGCATTGTCAATCAACGCAAGCGTTGCGATGAATTCTGGTGTTTTATCTCTAGAAAGCTCTCTAAATTAATTGTCCTTGACTGGTAGATAGGTTGCATTAAGTCACCTCCTCGATGATTATCAATAACTTATAACTACCATAAAGAGGCCATTTTGAAAAAAGCTAACAAACAAAATTGGGTCTTTTACAAATGTCCAATTTATTGTACAATGAAGAAAAAGACCACATAATGTCGATGTACCACCTGCATAAGACACCTGAATTTGAAGAATGGTTGAACGAGCAGCCTCTTAAATCTAAACTGCAAATAGAAGTACGACTTCTACATATAGTTTGCAATGGATACTTTGGAACATGCAAACACTTGACTAATCATATTTGGGAGTTAAAGTGGGCAAATGGAAGACGCATTTATTATGCGCATCTTCCGGAATATAATATTTTACTAATTCTAGGAGGAAATAAAAATGGTCAAAACAAAGACATTACCCAGGCGAATAAAATTCTTAGCAAATATGCCGAGACTTCGTCTTAAAAAAGGGGTAAAGCTATCCAAGCACGACCCTTTTAAAGCACTCTTAGATGAGAAACTCATTGCTCAGGCTTTTTGGGATTGTTTAAAAGAAAATGATCTCGAAGGAGCCATTGAAATAATCACGGCTCATCTGCACGCAGTGAATAAAGTTCAATTTGCAAAAGAATCTGAAATTCCCCGCTCAACAATTTATCACAGTCTAAAGAGCAAAAATCCTACGTTAAAAACCGTAGCTAAACTGATACAACATAGCATTTAACCTCGAGAAAAAATGAAAATTCATCATTTTGCCATTGAAGTCAGTAACATTGATAGATCTGCTGAGTTTTATCAAAAGCTCGGCTTTCAGACCAAAACCCCTAAAACGCTTACTAAAGATGGTCTTTATTCATATATGAATCTAGATTTAGGTGGAGCCGAGTTAGAACTCATCGAAATTCATCAAAATAAAACAAAAAAAGCGATTTCACCACCGATATGTCCTCATATTGGGTTAGAAACAAATAATTTTGAAAAAGATCTTCAACTATTGCATGAAAGAGGGGTGACTATTTTTGACGGTCCACACATTATACCCAATGATGTAAAAATCGTAACGATTCTAGACACTGATAATTACCGAATTGATATCGGGCAACTAATCTAAATACTTTCTTAGATATTACTGTCCCTTGTGTATCCCATTCAAGACTCGAAGATAAAATTTTTTTAAAAACATTTATATCAAAATTCTATAGAGAAATGAGGGCGAGCAGACTCAAACTGCTGAAGTCCAAAGACGAGGGCTTTACAGTCCACTATAATTACAGTAGAACGACTTTTTTTAAATATCTAAACTCAAAACCCAAAAAAGAAAGAGCCTTTTACAAGATTCAGATTGCATGAAGAACCATTTTCTTCTATATATATAAGATACTATTTAGGACTTTTGTATGACCGAATATAAATTTGACCCCTCTTTAAACATTTTATATCGAAAAGATCATGAACTCGATGCTTTATTTATTCCTAAAAATATTGCAGTGATCGGAGCCACCGATCGCGACAATAGCGTCGGAAGAACCCTTCTTTGGAACCTGTTACAATCCCCTTTTAAGGGCACCATTTATCCCGTGAACCCAAAACGTGACAGCATTCTAGGAATCAAAACATACAAAAGTGTTCTTGAGATACCATCTGCAATTGATCTGGCTATTATTGTAACTCCCGCTGCTACCGTTCCGAATGTAATCCGAGAATGCAAAGAAGCTAACGTTCCTGCAGCAGTTATCATTTCTGCAGGCTTTAAAGAACAAGGCGTTGAAGGAAAAAAACTTGAACTCAAAATCTTAGAAGAAAAAGGAAAGATGCGCATCATCGGCCCTAACTGCCTTGGAGTTATGAACCCACATATTGGATTGAATGCTACTTTTGCTTCTCATATGGCTTTAAAGGGCAATGTGGCTTTCATTAGTCAGTCCGGAGCCCTTTGTACGGCAGTACTCGATTGGAGCCTACGTGAAAAAATTGGTTTTAGTTTCTTTATTTCGATCGGATCCATGGCTGATGTGAATTTTGGAGATCTTATTTCTTATCTTGGCAACGACCCCAATACCAAAAGTATTCTCATTTACATGGAAAGCATTGGGAATCCCAGAGCCTTTTTATCCGCTGCAAGGCAAGTAGCCCTAACTAAACCTATCATTCTCATCAAAGCAGGAACCACAGATGAATCGGCACAAGCAGCCGCCTCCCACACCGGATCTTTAGCCGGAAATGATCTAATTCTTAGCGCAGCTTTAAAAAGAGCCGGAGTTCTTAGAGTAGAAACCATCTCTGACTTATTTAATATGGCAGAAATTTTCTCCAAACAACCCCTTCCCAAAGGTCCGAATCTGACTATCATAACCAATGCCGGAGGCCCGGGTGTTATCGCCACCGATGCTCTCATCAAACATGGTGGGCAACTGACAAAGCTTAGCTCGGAAACAATGGAAAAATTAAATAAAACCCTTCCCAAAGAGTGGAGCCATAATAATCCGGTAGACCTTTTAGGAGACGCTCCACCCGATTTATATCAATCTGCAGTTGAAATTATTCATCAAGATGAGAATACCGACGGAATACTCATCATACTCACACCCCAATATATGACAGATCCAACAAAGACCGCAGAAAAAATCCAATTCATTTCCAAACTATCTAAAAAGCCTGTCTTAGCCAGCTGGATGGGAGCGAAAAGTGTTGAGGAGGGCATTCAAATACTCACAGAGGCAAACATTCCTTGTTTTTCTCATCCGGATGAAGCCTGTAAGGCTTTTGCTTACATGTGGGCATATAGCAAAAAACTTGAAATATTGTATGAAACGCCGCTTCCTTCCTACGAATCCTTGGATACGCAAAAAGTAGAAAGTCGACAGGCTTCGTTACATCAGATATTTAGCCTAGCTCACCAAACGAATAGAACGCTCCTAGATGAAACCGAATCGAAAAGAATTCTAGAGCTTTACGATATACCTTCGGTTCCCACATATATTGCAGAAAATAAAAAAGAAGCCGTACAACTCGCAAAACAACTGAATTTTCCCATTGTATTAAAACTCTCCTCTCAAACCATCACTCATAAAACCGATGTAGGTGGGGTTAAGATTAATCTTTCTAATGAGAAAGAAGTAGAAAAGGCCTTTGAAGAAATCCAAAATGCGGTTCCACCCAAAGATTTTCAAGGGGTCAGCGTTCAACCCATGGTCCCTCTTCGAGAAGGCTTTGAGTTAATCTTGGGTAGTATGGTAGATAAAGAATTTGGTCCTGTAATTCTTTTTGGTAGTGGAGGAGAAATGGTAGAAATCATTAAAGATCGATCGATAGCCCTTCCCCCGCTGACTTCTACCTTAGCGAGAAAACTGATATTCGAAACAAAAATAGGAAAAGCTTTGCAAGGATATCGTGGAAAAAAAGGAATTGACTTAGGAGCTTTAGAAAATATTCTTATACGATTTGGCCAGTTAATCACCGAGAATCTTCAAATAAAAGAATGTGATATCAATCCCCTGTTTGTTTCCCATAAGCAAATATATGCTTTAGATGCGCGGATTATCCTCAATGAAGATCCAAGCCCCATTCCGGCGGCTATACGTCCCTACCCCTTACGTTACGTGCATAATGCTAAAATAAAAGATGGAACAGAAATTATTTTCCGACCTATTCGTCCGGAAGATGTCCCTCTTATTATCCGGTTTTTACATGAAGTTTCCGAAAGGTCTTTATATCATCGGTATTTAAAAGTCTTAGATTATGATGAATTGACACAAAAAGAGAGACTGATTCGGATGTGTTTTAATGACTATGACCGAGAAATTGCTTTGGTAGCTGAAAAGGTTCTTAATGGAAAAGAAAGGGAAATTTTAGGTGTCGGTCGTTTAGTGAATATCCTAGGAACGGCAGAGGCCTCTTTTGCATTAATTGTAAAAAACAAATATCAAAACAAAGGGATTGGAACCAAGATTTTAGAGCTCCTTATTCAAATTGGGAAAAACGAAAATGTGAAAAAAATCGTAGCCAAAATGCTCCCGGACAATCATGAGATGGTGCATATTTGCAAACAGCATGGCTTTACCCTGGAACCGGATCAAGACATGGGAATGACTTTCGCCTCTCTTTCTTTACAAAAAGAAAGTTAATCGATATCCCAAAAAAGAGAGATCCACTCATTTTCTGAGGCTAAGGAAGCGGTGGTAAAATCATGTAAAAAAACGCACAGATCCGAGTGCATTGGGTCTTGATACGGAAAAGAAAGAATAGAATCGAGTAAAGTAACCTGCTGGATCGGGGTAGTTAATAGATGATCAACCTCTGACATAGAGTCTTCATCTAAAGCTCGAGAATTTTCATAAAGCTGCAAAAGTTCGGAAGCCATTTTTTGTAAGAAAGGGACATTTTCAGAGAGGCTATGATGTTTTTGGAGTCGCTTCCAATCTTCGGTTAATTTTGATATATCGGCGGTTATTTTTCTTTTAATTGACCTTTCTCTTTTATCATTATCAGATCTATTATTTTTTGAACTCATAATTAACCTTAGTTATAATTTTAATATAACATACAAAATAATTAATAGCTTTACAAAAGCATCCATTTTTCTTACAATTTCTCTATATCTCAAGGAGCTTCTTATGCAAAAAGTGTTGTTTTTTCTCTTTTTTATCTCTTCTTACTTATTCGGTCAGATTATTCCCTGTGATCACCTGGAAGATGTCCTTAAACACGCAAAATCTAACACTTTGATAATATTCGACTTAGACAACACCCTCATCTGCCCCGCCCAAATGCTAGGCTCCAACGAATGGTTCGAATACCAAGTTCAAAAAAATAAACAAAATGGCCACAGCTCCGAAATGGCAACAAAAAAAACCTTACAAGAATGGTTACAAGTAATCACCCAAACCTCCGTCACCACGGTAGAAC
>JBAXUO010000102.1:0-6101 GCA_037129625.1 Chlamydiota bacterium | reverse complement strand
AAGCCAGGTTTCCTAAAATTTTAGCAGCTAATATGCGGGACCGATCATGAAATTGCGTATTTCTAATAAAAGAAATTAATATGGGAACGGTTTTTAATCCCATTTTAGCTACAAGGGATTCTGCGCATCGTTTTTCATTAGGTTTGAAGGTGATGCTGGCAAGGAGAATTTCCGGAACTATTGTGGAGTCATTCATTTTGCCCAAGATTTCTATGCAATGTAATCGGAATTGGTTGTCCGGAGAGGCTTTTAATTCTTCTAAGATTTTATAGGCATATCGGCTAGATTTTTTATCGGATAGAAGGGCTAATGTTTTCGCGGCAGATCTTTGTACTTTAATGGAATCATGAGAGAGAAAAGGTAGAGCTTTTGTAAAGGATTCGAGCCCTTTTTCGACACTTAAGATTTCAATCCCCATGCAAAGTTCAGCTTCATGAGTGGATTTCAGCAATAGTTCGAGCTCTTTAAGTGCGATGGTACGGTTTAAAGCGGCACTGGGGAGTATGGAATTTACAAGAGAGTTTTTAAGGGTGATAATAGCAGAGACTCTGAGTAAAAGGTCGGGATTATCTAAGTCATCTTTTACTTTTTCCGGGTGGAGAAGACCTCGTTTAGCTAAATAAAAGTGGGACCATTTTCCTATGTCTTTATGGGAGTCAGCGTCTAGCCATTCATTTACTTTTTCTAGAATTTTAGGGTCTTGGGCATAGCTACTTTGGTCGAATAATTTCAGAAGAGCCATTTTTGCATTTTCAGAAAGGGTATCGACATGAAAAAGCATTTTATTTACTAAAGAAGGATCTTGAGTGGCTAAAAGAGATTCAAAGGCAAGCAAGCGGATCTCTTCGGAAGGGTTTTCTAAAGCTTGAAAAATATCTTCTTTAAGTTCTTTTTGTTCATTCTTAGAGGCAACGGTTAGCCAATCTTTTACTTTTCTCTCAAAATGGATCAAGTTTTGTTTTAAGTTTATGAAAATGGATTTTGGATATAGGGTGCTGAGGAATGCATATAATATAAAAAAAACAAAGGCTAATACGAGGCCAAAGTAAATGGAGTAGGGCTTTTGGAGGACTAAAAGGAACAAAGATCCGATAAAGAGCCCGATGGGCTCAAAAAAGGAATCATTGATAACCCGTAAGGAACCTTTGAGCTTGGAGGGGGTGGCGTTGATTAACAAATTATTGTTGTTATCGTTTAGGTTAAAAAGAATAGCTTCCAGAGCAATAAATCCAAAAATGGCTAGTAATAAAGAATCGAAAAGGCTCCATTCCGTATATACGAAAAAGAAGAAAATCGACGGAAACAAGATGATTTGCCCCAGGCCTAATTTTTTTACAAATCTTCGATAGAAAAATAGACTGAAAATGATATTGGCAAAGCCGACAAAAGCTTTCAGCTTTCCTAAAAATTCCGGAAGGGAATTGGCATTGGAAGCCTGAAACGAGGCTTGAAAAGTGGTCATGTAATTAAATTCAGTAGTCGTTTTTAGAAGCTGAACGATTAAACCCGCTAAGACGAGAAAAAGGGCGAATGGGGATTTATAAAAAAGGCGAAGGGTGGTAGAGATTTTTTTCTTTTCACCTATAAATAATCCGTCACCCGAGGTGTCTTCAATGGGAGAGATAGTTTTGGAAATAGAGTATATTTCAATAACGGATAGTATGCATAAAAGGAAAACAAGGGAAAATAGGGTTACGGGCCCGGTGATTTTCATTACTTGATTGACTAAGATCCCGGCCATCATGGAGCCCATGAAGTAAGCTGCTGTGTATATGCCGTAGATTCTTTTGGCTTCTTGCAAATCATGATATTGATCGAGAAGGTTCCAAAAAGAGGTGATCATGGCAGCGGTGAAGATGGTAGTAAAGATTTGAAGGACTATCCAAATCCAAAAGCCCGATTCAGTGGTTAAAATACAAGCTATTAAGGAATAAAAAAAAGCAGCCACAGATAGAACGCTCATAAAGATTTTTTCGGGTGAGAAAATCTTCAAAAGATATAGGAATAAAGTGGAGACCCCAATCATTCCTACTGCAATGATTAAGAAGATTAAGGGGAGATTTTCGGTTCCTATCTTTTCTAGAAAAAGACCGAGGGACAATGTTTCGGCAAGAGCGCTGGCGGTTGACCAAAAGATGGCGAGTCTGACAAAGCGAAAGACCATCTTTTTTTCATTAGGATAGATCCCAAATGCTTTGCGAAACAAACTTTTCATCATTCTTAATAAAGTAAAACTTTGATAATATTTTCTTATGAGTATTTTATCTATTTTTACAATTTGTAGCATAATGATTTTTTATGATAATGAAAGAAAAATAATCTTTTTTTTTTCAAGGCTTACAGATCATTTTTTCATTAGAATAAAATTTTGTTGATCGGATACCTTAGATGAGGGTAGAAAATGATTTTTTTACAATAAAAGGTGTTATTTATGGAATTATCTAATTTGGTGATTATTGGATCAGGGCCGGCCGGTTATGCAGCGGCTATTTACGCTGCGCGAAGTAATTTACAACCCATACTGTATGAGGGCTTTTTGTCAGGCGCAGTAGGGGGGCAATTGACCACAACAACGGATGTGGAAAATTTTCCCGGCTTTCCTGAGGGGATATCCGGTCCGGAGTTAATGGAAAAGATGCGCACTCAAGCTCTTCGCTTTGCAACGACTCTTCTTACAGAGGATGTAACAGAAGTCGATTTTTCTACTTATCCTTTTATTATTAAGGGATCTACAACTACATTGCAAGCGAAGGCTGTAATTATCGCTACCGGAGCGGTCGCTAAAAAAATTCAGGTGGTGGGGTCGGAAGAGTTTTGGCAAAAAGGGATATCGGCTTGTGCGGTTTGTGATGGAGCTTCACCGATTTTTAGGGGGAAGGATCTTTTTGTTGTGGGTGGAGGGGATACAGCTGTGGAAGAGGCTCTTTTTTTAACGAAGTATGCGGCAAAAGTGTATATTATACATAGAAGAGATACTCTTCGAGCGTCAAAGATAATGGCGGATAGGGTTTTAAAACACCCCAAAATAGAAGTTCTATGGAATCGGGAGTTACAAGAGATCCGTGGTAAAAAATTTGTAGAGGAAGTGGTTCTTTATAATAATGCTTTGAAAAAATCGGAAGTTTATAAGGGATCGGGGCTTTTTTATGCGATTGGGCATACTCCAAATACTGCCTTTCTTAGAGGGAAAATAGAGTTGACGGAAGAGGGATACATTGTAGTAAAAAAAGGATCTACCTATACTTCAGTGGAAGGTGTTTTTGCTGCTGGGGATGTACAAGATCCTGTGTATCGGCAAGCGATTGTGGCGGCAGGTTCTGGATGTATGGCTGCCTTAGATGTGGATAAATGGTTTAGAGAAAAGGGCTAACTTATATGTTACGTAAATGGATAGCATTATTTTTTATAGGAACTTCGTTATTTGGTTTAGAAAATATTCCGTGGTTTGGGAATGTGTATGAGTTGTATTTTACGAGTAAGTATGCGTTTAGTCGTTACACCAAGGTGAATCGGGCACTTCCCACTTCGCATTATAGATCGAATGATAATCTGCTATATTTTGATTTAGACTTTCCTTTTTCCTCGAATTGGAGTGTAGATGGAGATGTAGATTTTTTTGGGTCTTCGAAGCAGAAATTCAATTTTCGATCGGGAGCTCTTCAGTTACGGTATCTTTTATTAGATGACATAGTGGGGGATCCGGTTTCTATTTCGATAGGGGTGAATGTTCGTGGGGTGAGCCAAAATGGTTTGTATGATGTGAGTACTCCGTATCATGGACGAGTAGAAGGGCAGGTACATTTTGCTATTGGGAAAGAGTTTGCTCATATGGATGAGTGGAAGTTTCGCATATGGGGATTTGGGAATTTAGGTTTTTCTTCTACAGGGTCTCCTTGGTTGAAGGAGATTTTTAGTATGGAGGGAAATATTGAGGACACTCATTTAGTGGGGACTCTTGTGGAGGCGATGCAGGGGTATGGTAAGAGAGATCATGTATATATTGATCATTTTCAAGGGTATGGGAAGTATCGTCAAAGGATTATAGATGTATCTCTTTGGTATGGTAGGAGATTTGGGGAGTGGGGTTCTTTACGATTAGAGTATAAAAGACGGGTGTTTGCGAGGGTGGCTCCTGCCGGTGTGAATACATTTGCGATTACATATATGTTACCTTTTTCTTTTTAAGGTTGTTTTTTTGTGGCGTGAAAATTACTACGCGCCACATAATCCGATTTAAGTGGCGTTAAACAGGAATCCTTTTCTATGCCTAAAAAGATTGGTTCTAAAGATCTCGATCCCATTTTGCGTTTCCTGGCTCATTTTTCAAAAGGAGCCTCTCTTTGTGAAATCACAGGGCAATTAGATCTTTCGATTCCAAAAAGGACCTTGCAGAGAAGACTTGCCCTACTAGTTTCTAAAGGTCTGATTACTTTTTCCAAAAAGCGGTACTATCTCGATTCTAGACCTGAAATTGCTTCCCAATTTCCGTTATCTCCCATTGCTTTATCTCAATTGGAGAGAGTGAGGAAGTCTAAACTTTCTTCCTCTTTGCAATATGCTGCCGATTGGCTCGAGTCTTATGTCCCTAACGAAACTTATTATCTTTCTTCGTCCATTCGAAAAAGACTTCGATCTTTGGGCACTCTAAAGAAAAAGGAAACAACGCAGGGGATTCTTAGCCGTTATATGGCTGATTTTCTTTGGAATATTTCTCGTTTAGAAGGAAGAACATACACCCTTCTTGAGATTAAACGTTTAATCGAATGGAAGGAGCTTGCGATAAATAAATCAGACAGAGAAGCTCAAGAAATTTGGAGATATAAAGAGGCTTTGGAGTTTCTTTTCGATCCAACCATCGAATGTAGAATAACTCCAGCTCTCGTTTTGACTTTTCATGCTTTTCTATCCGGGTTCCACAAACAAAATCCGAGTAGCTGTGGAACGGTTCGTTCTCATCCGAATTGGATTCTTCCATCTTTCCATCGCATCCTTTCCAAAGCAGTGGATATCAGCGATCCATTGGAGCGAGGGTTCTTTTTTTTGGTTCATTTACCCTTTTTAGCCCCATTTGAGGATGCTAACCGAGGGGTGGCTCATTTCCTTGTGAATGCAGCGCTTCTTTCCAATAATCTGTGCCCCTTTCTTGCGGTGGGCATCCCGGAAGACATCTATATTCAAGCTTTTTGTTCAGTAAAAGAGTTTCAACGCATAGAGTTATTACGTGAGATGTTTGTCTTTGGGTATGAGCGTTCTTGTGAGTTATGTGGAGATAGTAAGAGAGATCTCTTTTCTTTGCAAAATTTGATACGAAAGACGATGACTCAGATAGTGAAAGGGGGGGTAAATAAAAAACAAGCCATTTCCATGATTTTACAAGAGGCAAAACCCCTTTCTTCAGAAGATAGGGGGGAGTTTCTAGAGTCTATTGAGAACGAAATGGCTTCCATACATGAAGGAAGTATAGGTCGTTTTCGTGTTACCTTACAAGAGTATGAACTATGGCAAAAGATATGGGCCGGTGGTAAGTAGAATGGCCAAAATTCATGATGCCTAAGTAGGGTTTTAGTCATTTTCAGCAATGGTTAATCTTGAAGCGTCTTCTTGTTCTTTTTTTATAAAAGCATCTATTTCTGCTTTTGAAAAAGATGGATGTGCTCTCTGTATAGATTCTCTATATTTTTTTCTGTTTTCTTCTTTTTCTGTTGTTCTTTGTGTATAGTAATCTAGGTCTGTTTTTACTAATGCACTTAATTTTGGGATGTTCCATTCAGAAGGGAAGAATGTTTCGGGAGTAAAACTGGAAGGGAATTTGTCCATGTTGTAGCTTAGTAAATCATCGCGTATAAAGAGTAGGATTTTTTGGATCTTTTCGCAGTCTTCCAATTCTTGCATGGATTCAAATATGTCGGCAAAAATTTCATCAAAAACTTGTAAGATGTTTGTAAAAGTTAGCCTTAACATTAAAATTTGATTTTTTAAATTTTGGAGCTCTTTGAAATTTAGAATGTTTTGAAGGAATTCTTTCGAGATTTTTTCTCCAAGTGGCCGGATAATTAAATCTATTTTTTTACCTTGGCCAAACCCGGGTTTCATTATCACCG
>JBAXUO010000101.1:0-6102 GCA_037129625.1 Chlamydiota bacterium | reverse complement strand
GGAGTTATGGATTCTAAAGAAAGACCTAATCTTTGAGCGAGCGAAAGATATAATATAGAAACACCAAGGCAGACACCTTGTCTGCTTTCAATTACCGAAGAAAGAAAGGTGTAAGCATCGATTTGTTTACAACAAGAGCTATGAGAGGGGTAACGGAAGTGCATTTCATGAAAGATAAGATCATTTATACCATAAATGATATCAAGATCGGTGGGGTTTTTGGAAAGTTTGGCTTGGATATGTAAGGCCATAAGGTCGAGATAGGCTTCGTAGGATTGGATTTTCTTTTGGTTCTCTTTGCTACTGCCTAACTGAGCGATAAGCAGGTCTTTTGAGAGATCGATTTGATCTAAAGGGAGCTCAAAGAGTTCTTGTTCGGTTGAAATATAATGTCCTTTGAGTTTTCTGTTTTTGAAATGTTGAGATAGAACGTTGATAAACTCGATTTGCTTCTCGGACATATCTTGGGGCTGAGCCATGGTTTTTTTTGTGATGAAAGCGAGGAAGAATTGGGGGTCGAGTTTGGGAAGAAGATTGTCAGGTAGTACTTGTGTGTCATCATGGGTAAGGAGTTTCCATGATTGGTGAAGGGCTTTTTTTCCTTCTACTGTGTTGGGGTACAAATGGTAAAAAGCAATTTGTTCGGATAAGGAGTTTGACTTTAAACTTTTATATATAGCCTGATAGGAAAGGTCTTCTCCGAAGAGAGGGATTATAAAGAGTAGAAAAGCAAAAATTTTTTTCATTGTAGCTATCGTTTTTTATTCAGCATACAAAAAGGAAGATTCTTTTTCTATAGCGGATAAGCCCATTCTAAAAGAAGTATATACAGGATTTTAAACTTAATGTAGCAGAGGCTCTAGTATTGGGTATTAATTAGAACTCTCCTGAAGGATTTCGTGTAAAATAGCTGCCAGCCTATATCCCGCAAGAGCGATTCGCTCATAAGCAATTTTTCTATTTCTTTCTATATATTCAGTCGAAGGTTCAGCATGTAGTGAAATTCCTTGGTAAACAGAATTTTGTACTATCTCAAAACTCTCATTTGCCCAGTGAGAAATATCCTTATCTTTAAGAATGGTAAAACTCTCTTTTGGAAAAGAAGAAAGGAGCTCCTCAGCAAAGGATTCTATATCCTTTTCATTCTCCAATGTGGGTGGCAATTTAGGTCTTTTAGGGCTTTTTCCAAAAGCAGAATTCCAAAGTATATTTAGAGTTGTTTTCTTACCCTGTAAGTATATGGGATATCTTGTTCCTGCGATATCAGAAGTAGGAAACTCGGGGCTATATAAAGATCCGCAATGAAGGGGCATATGAATATCTCCTACTAAATGAATCAGATAACGGAGCATAATTCCTTTTTCGAGTGGATTGGTTTTGGGGTTTTTCAGAGTCGCTATGGACTGATGTATCCCTAAAATAATGTCATTTTCACATATCCTTTTATTGATTATTCGTAACTTTTTTTCCGATAAAAAGTGGGTTGGGTCATAAGCTTTTGGATGGCCATGCCATTTCTTTCCAGGGGGGAAGTCTCTCGCAGCCATTTCATCTGCCCAGACGGAAGCGGAGATAAACGTATTCATGTTTGGATAAAATTCATCAAGAGAGTGAATCATTTTATTCACTTTTTGTTTTTCGTTATTATTGAGGTCATCATAGGCAATTTTCGCAATGGTCATGTGTTCAAAATCCCACCAAGACCAAAGAGAAGAAAATAGAAAAAGAAAACAAATAAAAAATCTTTTCATGAACCCTCAGCTTTTTTGATTAATATGAAACTTTTTATATGGGTAGAAGACACTATTAGGTTAATATCGAGCATGGAGTCATGTCCATATTTTAAGCCGGTTGTAGCCGAATCCAATTAATCTATCAAGAATCAATTTTGATAGGATTTCAAAGTTAAGAAGCTTAAGAAATTACCTTTCGAAAAAGCTTTTTAAGTCCTTCATGAGAAACGATTTCTTCCACGGTGGGTTTAAAACGATAAGTCCAATTCGAAGATAAAACCTTCCCAGGGATATTAATCCTGTCTTCTTCTAGAGTTGGATAGGATAATTCAGGAAATAATCGCAAATATTCTTGTAGGAGATTTACGTGAAATAAACTTCCCGAATGATGGGATTCATATAGTATTTTTTCTTGTTGTTCGATGGAAAGAAGGGGTTTGTAGTCCCATTTTTTTTCATTTGCATAAAGCTTGGCTTCTTTCGGAAAGTCTCTCCACCATAAAGCAAGAGTTTCTGAGTCATGTGTTGATACAGTTGTCAAACTAATTGGGGGATAATTATTTGGAGAAACAAATTTCTTATCACCCTCCCAATTTCTTTCCCAACGCATAAATTTCGTTGTGCAAACCCCAAGACTCTGCAATATTTCTCTTAGACCATTAGGTATAACGCCTAAGTCTTCGGCAATCGGCAACATTGACGAGGCTTGAATCATATTTTCAAGGGTCTCTTTGCCTTGCAAAAGCCAAAGAGCGGGATCTTTTGGTAAATAAAAACCGTCTATCGCTTTCGCTTCGGGAGTCATAATCCATAATCGAAAAAGACCCACTACATGATCAATGCGATACATATCGTAAAAATGGGAGATATAGGTAAGTCTTTCTTTCCACCAAGCAAATTGTGTTTTTTGTAAAACTTCATACTGATCAGGAAAAAAACCCCATTTTTGCCCCTCTTTATTGTAATTATCGGGAGGAGCTCCGACTACAAAATTTCTATTAAATAATGATGGGTTTGTCCATACGTCTGCACTATCCGGACTTATCAAGATAGGAAGATCCCCAAAAAGGAAAACTTTTTTTGTAGTTGCATAGGCTTTGATTGAAGATAACTGAGAAAAACAAAGGTACTGCAGAAATAGGTAAAAATTCACCCTCTCGGGAAAAGTGTTAATATAGGCTTTTTTTTCATGTTCAGAAGGATTTTGATATTGTTTTTCCCATTCCCAAAAAGGTTTCCCTTCATGTAGGTCTTTAAGGCTTCGAAAAAGAGCATAGGAAGAAACTCTGGGATTATTTTCGATAAATTTTTTATATCCAATTTCCTGTTGAGTGGTAGATCCGGTTTGAAGATAGTAATCATATAAATATTTTAGCTTTAGTTTTTTTCTTTCTGCATATGGCAAAGATCCTAAATGGTTCATGTTTGGAAAAGAGGGGAGAACATTTGTATCTATGTATACGGGATCTAAAGCACAAGAAGAAATAATATTATAGGGACTCACATCGGAACCGCTGTCATTAAGAGGTAGCAGTTGGATGGTGTCCATTCCGACGGATTGACAAAAGTCAATCAAAGGACGGAGCTCCAGGAAGGTGCCAAAATCAGAGTTTTTTTGGGATCGCAGGGCAAAAAGTGGAATGTTGATCCCATGGTGAGGATGGATGCCGATTTGATTCCATATAGGATAGGTAAGACAAGTGGTTGGAATCATGGTTTGGGAATCTCAAAGATAGAGGGTTTATTGGAAGGAATGGCAAGCGCAACCACATTCGCATTTCCCCTTTCTATTTCTGTTTTCCAAAGGATGGCGAGTTCATAAAAAGCAGCAAGAAATTCTGCCAGTTTCTTACTTGAAAGACCTTCGATGGGAAGATAACGAAATAGGGTAAGTTGATTGTTTTTATCCGTATAGGCAAAGGTAGCAATAGGAGGAATTTTGTAGTTTTCTTTAAGAGCAGAAAAAAGAACCATTTCTCGAAATTTTCCCGGAGGCAAAGGACAGAGAAAAGAGCCTACTAAAATCATTGTTTCGGTTTTATCCAGCTGAATTTGAACAGGAAGCTTTTTATCAAAAAGCAAAGTACAAGCGTGGTGAACATCAACTTGTAAATCGGTATCAAAAATTTCACTTAGTTCTTTGAGTAGGTCGGCAAAAATATCTTTCATTGTTTTTTTCTTTTTTCCTTCTTAGGTTTTTCTTCTTCTTCCTTTTCTTCATATTTTTCTTCCAGTTCTTCTAGGGCTTCCAAAATTGCAGAGAGAAGGTCTTGTTTTTGCTGATCATTTTTATATAGTCTAGGAGAGACTTGTCGAATGGCATCTCTCATTTGAGTAATCAAGATGATTTGAGCTGCAATTTCTTCTGTAATCCCTAAGGATTGACTTAAGCTAAGGATTTTTTCTGAATTGATATATCTTTCTCCAAATAGAGATATAAAAAGTTTAGAAAGTGTTTCAAAAGTCACTTGGAAGGGCAACTTGATTTGATATTGGACAAATTGTTTTTGGATGAGAAGCATTCTGGATTGAAAAAAACGAAAGACACCCAAGATAGCTTGAAGAGATTTTACATCTTCTAAATGGCGGGTGAGCTCGGGTTTAGAAATGGAGGATCCTTTGGATTTCAAATCAGAGCCGAGCGCATGGAGAAGAAAATGGGAAATTTTTTTCAGTTGGCTATAGGGATATTTTTTCGAAAGTTGATCAAAAAGGAACAGGGGAGTTCTGGGATTAGCGGTAATATCTCGATACATATCTCGAAGGGCATTGGGGGTCCCCAGTCCTTTTTCAGAAAATTCTTTAACTTCTTGAGCTATGTTTTTCCCTGCTTTAACTTCTCTTCCATGGCGAGTATTTAGGAGCTCTTTAGCTAGATAGACGTTGCTTGCAAGGTCTCCTTGTGTGGTTTGAAGCAGTAGATCCAGAGCTTCATCAGCAATAGTAAAATCGGGATAAAAGTCTAAAACTTTTCGTAATATGGTTTCCGGGGTATCGGCTTCCAATAGGGATTCGCGAAGAGCTTTTAGAGTTCGCAAAGAGAGCTCAGGATAATCCTTTTGTAGTTGCTCTTCTGTTTCAAAAGTTTTTTCGACTTCCTTAATTTTTTCGATAGTTTCTTCTTCTTCAGCCACCTCTTCGGGATTTTGAGCTTCTGCTTTGTCTTTTCGTTTTACTTTTAATTCATCTAAGGTTCGGAAGTTTTTGGTGAGGATCCCTAGATTAAAGTCCCCGGCGTCACACCATTTTTCAAAATTTTGTTCAGATGCGATTTGTTCAATGGTTTGTGAAACCATCTTTGCCATTTGGATTTGAATTCGTTGTCTTTGAATGGATTGAGAAGCACTTGTGATGGCTTTAGCTGCGGAAATTTTATCATCGGACATAAGGCCTTCACGAAATTTGGATTCTTCCTAAGGGTTGGATACGAATTTCCGGAACGACCTCTTGATAGGATACCGCAGGGAGATCGGGGAACTCACTTTCGATGAGCTTCCTTACAAAACGTCTTACATCGATGGCTGTCAGTAAGACAGGAGGCTGACCGCCGGGTGGGGTCGGAACAATAGTATTGCGCATAGCTTGTAAAATCATTTGGATAGAATCAGGGTCTAGTGCTAAATAGGCTCCGGCAGATGTTTGTTTGATGGCGCCCCGAACCATATCTTCGATTTCAGGATCTAAAAGATAGACAGCCAAAATGGATTGTCCTAAAGAGTATTTGTAACTGATATATCTTTTTAAAGATGAACGAACATATTCAGTGAGGAGGATCGTATCTTTTTCTGATTGGGCCCATTCGCTAAGAGCTTCTAAGATGGTGCGTAAGTCTTTGATAGAGATTTGCTCTTGAACCAGTCTTTTGAAAATTTCTGTAAGTTTTTGCAAGGGGACAAGTCGGGTAACTTCTTTGATCAGATCAGGGTAAGCTTTTTCCACAAATTCTAAAATAGCTCTTATTTCTTGGATACCCATAAATTCTGCTGCATATTGCTTATAAAACTTAGATAAGTGAAGAATTAAAACTTCTAAGGGTGTCCAAAATCGAATGGAGGCTTTTCCAAGGATATCTTTGTATTTACTATCGACCCATAATGAGGGCATGCCGGAAGAACTTTTGAGGCTTGTAAAAGGAATATTATAGCGTTTTAAGGATTCTTCCGTGTCTTGGCACAAAAGTTGGTTACTAAGAATTTTTCCTCGGACTAGAGGAACTTCGTTTAAGTGAATAGCATAAGCGTCTTTTTCTAAAGTAAAAGAGTCTGTCCTTACGTGGACTCCGGGAAAACGAACGCCTAAATCTTGGTAGAGAGCTTGTCGCATTTTAGGAATCATTGTGTCGACAAAAGAAGCGCCCTGTTTATCTTTT
>JBAXUO010000100.1:0-6220 GCA_037129625.1 Chlamydiota bacterium | reverse complement strand
CGATCTTCGACTCTTTGTAATACTTTCCCATCTCGACCTTTATCGTTCCCCGCAATCAGTACGACTCGATCATCTTTTCTTATCCACTTACTCATAACCTTTCCACCTTTTAGATAACCTCTGGAGCTAAAGAGCCGATCTTCACAAATCCGGCATCCTTAACTTCTCTGGGAATCGGACCAAAGATCCTAGTTCCTCTGGGATTATTTTTTTCATCAATGATCACACAACTATTATCAAAAAAACGAAGCTTTGATCCATCCAATCGCTTTAAGTACTTCTTAGTACGAACAACAACTGCTCGAACCACTTCCCCTTTCTTCACAGTTCCCAATGGGTCAGCCTGTTTCACAGAGCAAATAATAATATCACCCACATTCGCATATCGTCTTCTGCTTCCACCGAGTACTTTGAAACAACGGACTTTCTTCGCTCCTGAATTGTCAGCGACTTCCAAATTTGTCTCTTGTTGAATCATATTCTCCTCATTCTCACTTCGTTAATACTTCGACAACTCGCCATCTTTTTAATTTGGATAAGGGGCGACATTCCATAATTCGTACTTCTTGCCCAAGGAGAATCGAATCTCCCTCGTGATGAGCATAAAATTTCTTTCTCTTCTCAACCAGCTTTCCATACTTCGGATGCCTTACACTTCGCGTCACTTGGACTGTAACTGTTTTTTCCATCTTGTTAGAGGTCACTACCCCCTTCAAAACCTTTCTCTTACTTCTTTCCAACATCTCTTGCTCTCTCCGATAATAAGGTTAACACTTGGGCTTTTCTCTTTTTCTTCTCTCGAAAATTATGTGGTTTCTCTAGCTTATGAGAAGTAGCTAGTGTGTTTCGTAAGGCAAAAATCTCCCGATCTAAATCTTCAATTAGATTTTGTAACTGTTCGGTGGATTGTTCCCTAAGCTCTTGTATCTTAATCATTGTTCTCTACTCCTCTCTAAACCTGTTCAACCCTTTCAACAAAACGGGTCTTAATAGGTAACTTTCCCGCCGCAATCCTAAGCGCTTCTTGCGCTTCTTCTTTTGTCACATTCCCTACTTCAAATAATATTCTTCCAGGCTTCACTACAGCAACCCAAAATTCAGTATTTCCTTTTCCAGTTCCCATCCGAGTTTCCGCAGGCTTCTTCGATACCGGTTTATCAGGAAAAATTCGAATCCATACTTTTCCTTTACGACTAAAAAATCGAGAAATAACAACTCGGCACGCTTCAATTTGCTGACCCGTTATCCATCCTCGTTGCAAAGCTTGTATGCCAAATCTCCAAAATGAACAAAGACACCCGCCTTGGACAAACCACCGCGATTTCCTCTTTGCTGCTTACGAAATTTCGTTTTCGAAGGCATTAATGCCATAAATTTATCCTCCCACCGATTTCGTTGGCATTAACTTAGGCGATAGAATTTCTTCACCTTTGTTAATCCATACTTTCACACCAATCGAACCATAAGTCGTCTCAGCGCGCCCAATCCCATAATCAATATTCGCTCTCAATGTATGTAATGGTACACGGCCTTCTTTATATCCTTCAGCTCTCGCAATTTCAGCACCACCAATTCGTCCGGATATACGTACTTTAACTCCAGCTGCCCCTGCATCCATCGCTGCTTGCATGGCCTTTCGTAATACTCTTCTAAAAGGCATTCTTCGTGTAATCTGCTTAGCAATTCCATCCGCTACAAGTGTAGCATCCAAATCAGGTCTCTTGATCTCTTCCACTTCAATCCAAACTTCAAGTCCTGTTAACTTTCTAAGCTCATCTTTTAATACATCAATCTCCGATCCCTTTTTTCCGATGACAAGCCCAGGTCTTGCTGTATGAATAGTCACTTCAACCTTCCCACTCATCCTCTTAATGGTTATCTCAGAGGTTCCTACTAAAATCGGCTTCTTCATCAAATATTGCCGAATAACTCTATCTTGAGCTAACAAAGAGCCAAACTCTTTCTTGTTAGCATACCAGTTCGATTTCCATTTCTTGCGAACCGCTAAACGAAAACCTATCGGTGATCCTTTTTGACCCATCTATATCCCCTTATTCTGTAGCTAAAACTATCGTAAAATGACTCGTCCTTTTCAAAATAGGGACAGTGCCTCCCTTGTTTTTGGACTTCCCTCTTTTCATAACCGGGCCTCCATCCACTTTCACTTCATGCACTTTCAAATTTTCTCTACGTGCATCAAGTTGCATCTCAGCATTCGCAATCGCACTATCCAACGTCTTCTTGAGTAAAAGGCCTCCTTTGAGACCACAATACAAAAGTTGTGTAGATGCCTTGTCCACTGAAAGACCTCGAATCAACCCCGCAGAAAGCCTTGCTTTTCTAGGACTAATCCTTACATACTTCTTTATCGCTTTAGCAAATCGCATGTTCCTACCTTCTATCTATTTCTTGATGGAGTGACCTTTAAAGGTTCTCGTAGGAGAAAATTCCCCTAAACGATGTCCCACCATATTTTCCGAAACAAAAACTGTAATAAATTTTCTACCATTATGGACATCAAAAGTCTGTCCAACCATGTCTGGTATGATCATCGAACGTCGAGACCATGTTTTGATCGTCTTTTTCGATCCTTCAATAGTGTTCTTTTCTATCTTTTTCATCAAATGATGATCCACAAATGGACCCTTTCTTAAAGATCTACCCATATTCTACCCTCGCTTCTTCACTATCCACTTGTTCGTCTTCTTCTTCGAACGGGTCTTATGCCCTTTCGTACTTACAGCCCATGGAGTTTGTGGATGGTTTCCTTTTCCTCTACCTTCACCACCACCGTGTGGATGATCGACCGGATTCATTGCAATACCCCTAACTGTCGGGCGTATTCCCATCCAACGCTTTCTTCCCGCTTTTCCTTCCACCCGAAGATTGTGCTCTGCATTCGATACCGCTCCAAATGTCGCTTTACATTCTTCTTTAATCATCCGCATCTCACCGGAAGGAAGTCTTAACGTAGCAAAACCATCCGTACGGCCTATCAACTGAGCAGAAAGTCCACCCGAACGTACTAATTTTCCCCCACGACCCGGATAAAGCTCCACATTGTGTACCACAGCACCCACAGGCATATTTTTCAAAGGCATCGTACATCCAACTTTAAAAGGAGCATTGAGTCCTGTGAGAATTTCATCGCCGACTTTTAATCCTTGAGGCGCCAAAATATATCTCTTCTCACCATCAACATAATGCAAAAGCGCTAAGAATGCCGAACGATTAGGATCATAATCAATCGCCGCTACTATCGCTGGTATATTTTCCTTTTCTCTAAGAAAATCCACAATACGTAATTTTCTTTTATGACCACCACCGCGATGTCTACACGTAATATGGCCATGATGATTCCTTCCACAGGTCTTTTTCTTCGGAAGTAAAAGGGACTTTACCTTTTTTTTGTCCGCCAACGGATCCAATTCATCAAAAGTTGGAAGAACTAAATTTCTTTGTGAAGGTGTTATTGGTCGAAATGTCTTCATCGTTTCTTACCCTTGTTCCTCTTCAATATTATCCCCTGGCTGCAAGGTCACAATCGCTTTTTTCACAGCACTTGTCATACCTACACTCCCTCGCATCCTTCGAACTTTACCCTTCTGATAAATCGTATTGACTGCTAAAACTTTTACGTTCTTCTTAGCATAAATCTTCTCAACTGCCCAAGCAATCTCATGCTTGGTCGCTTTCGGATCCACCAGAAAAACTACTTTTGGCGTCTGACACTTTCTAACACTTGCATTGCTCGTTGCAGATGCCAAATTCGCTAATACACTTGTTTTTTCAGTCACATAGCGAGATTTTATAATACGATACGGATTTTTCTCCATTACACACCACTACTTTTTCCTAACATTGCTTCCAATTCACTAAATGCCCCTTCCATCAAAACTATCTGATGACTTACGGCTACATCATATCCGCTAATATTTGGAAGATAGATAAAGTCTATCCGGGGAATATTTCTCATACTTCGAAGAAAACCATCATATAGCCCAATATCAGGCACTTTTTCTCCCTTCGCAAATCCCCCAATAAAAAGAACTCTCTTTCCTTCCATGTCGACTTTCTTCAAAAATTCAGCCACAACTTTCGTTTTCATCACAGGTTCCTTTGGAAGCTGCAATAAACACATACGGTTATCTCGAATCTTCTCAGATAATAATTGACGAATAGCTAATCTTCTTTCTTTTTTATTGATTCGGATGTTTTGATCAAATTTTGGTCTCGGAGTATGAACTCTTCCTCCACCTTTATACTGAGGAGCTGCTAAACATCCTTGACGAGCTCGTCCTTGACCCTTCTGAGGATGTGGCTTTCTTCCGGTATGATTCACTTCTTGTCGGTTTCTCGTACTAGCAGACCATTGCCGTAAATTATTACGAATCGCAACAAGATAGTCTTTGATCATCTGAGGATGTGCATCAATGGAAAGCCACTGATCTTCCACGGTCACTACCCCAATTTCCTTTCCAAGTACATCGTACTTCTTAAGAGTTACCACTGCTACACCCCTTACTTTTTAGACTTCTTCGTCTTCTTTATCGACTTCGTTATATACACTACAGACCCACGTCCACCAGGAATCGCACCTCGAATCAACAGAAGATTTTTCTCCTGATCTACGGCTATTACTTCCAAGTTTTGTACCGTTACAGTATCTCCACCCATTCGACTTGCTCTTTTTCCACCTGGAAAACTTCGTCCCGGAGTCGTTCTCATACCCGTCGAACCTGCATGTCGATGGAATCCAGAACCGTGAGAAGCAGGACCTCCAGAAAATCCATGCAACTTCATTACACCCTGAAATCCCTTCCCTTTCGATGTCCCTTTGATATCAACAAAATCTCCGAGTTCAAAAACCGTCACTCCGACTTCCTGACCAATTTTGTATTCGTCAATCGACTTTATACGAGATTCTACAAGATATCGACATGGGGCCACTTGCGCCTTCGCAAAATGCCCTTGTAATGGCTTATTGACTAATCTCTCAGGCTTCTTTCCAGCACCAAGCTGCAAAGCTATATAACCATCCGTCTCTACCTTCTTAATCTGCGTCACCACATTAGGCTCTGCTAAAATCACCGAACACACAACAACATTTCCTTGTGCATCGAAGATTTGCGTCATTCCCTTTTTTCTTCCAATGAACTTTAGCGACATACTTCCCCTATTAAATTTCTCGTGACCACCTAAAGGAAAATCTAACACGTTGATCACTAGACAGATCACTTTACATTCGGCTAAGGAGCCTACCAAATCTTTTGATTTGTCACAATCAAAATCTTTAACTCCCTTATCACAGAAACTGTACTTAGCCCTGAATGAGCTAAAACGCCATTTCCTTTTTGAAAAACCCTACTTAAGATCTTTCATACCAAAAAATATATCTTATCAAAAAATTGTACTCAAGAAAAATTATTCTTTTTTATTTTTTTTTTGGGGATTTCCACCTCTTCCCCATCCTTCAACGCCTTTTTTTTTCTAAAAAATCTACGATCCGTCTCTTCCGTACATTCAATATAACTCAAAAGGTCGCTAATCTTGCTCTGAACCCTAAGACGTATCGTCTTCGCTTCTTTAACAGCCCCTTTTACCCTTACTTGTATCCAGCCTTTGCAGGGTATGAATACCGAGAAAGCTTCTTCTACCCTTGATTCTAGATCCAATGAAGTCAAATCAGCCTCAGGCAACGGTCTTGCCTTTTCAACAAATATTTTTAATTTCTCCAGACCTTCCATCTCATATGTACCGGGACATTCAACCGCCCCAGCTATATGCACAAAAATTTTTTTACTTTCTGTTTTTTGATATGTTTCGATCGATTCTCTCGCCCTCTCTGACGAAACATTAGCAATGATCGCCAATGTGACAAAGAGGGCAAAAAACGACCCTAGAACGATCCATTCCGAATAGGAAAGATGGCTCCTGGAATCAAGCAAGACCCTTCTGAAGCAGGCTTTGCTGTTTTTGTAAATTCTTCTGAATAACTTGTTCATAGATATTTCCACCCAAAGCCAATACAGAATGAACTGTAGCTAAGGTAAGCATCCAAACCCCAAAACCAAAAAAGACAGCGCCTATAAAGGAAAAAGCTGCCTCCGCTAAGGATGAAATGCATTTAACTATCTTCATCTTCGCTAGAGTTTTCTCCTCTCCATCCCTCTTGGAATCCAATAACACTTGAATCGACCTTTTGATATCTATCCCGTCA
>JBAXUO010000010.1:0-16832 GCA_037129625.1 Chlamydiota bacterium | reverse complement strand
GCTAGTTGAAGGTCGATAGGATGGGTAATTTTCATGTTTTTAGGTGAGCTTTCCACGATCTTCACGGGTAAAGAGAGTCTTTCAATTAAAGAGACGTCGTCAGTGACTTCTATAGAGCTATCTAAGGCAAGAAAGGCTTTATGGAGAAGAGAGGTTGAAATGACTTGCGGGGTTTGGATTTCCCAAAGAGATTGTCGGGGATGGGTTTTTTTTACAAAGAGATCTTCGGAACTTTCTTTGATCGTAGAAGTAACCCGGACGGCCAAAGTAGCGGCTTTATATTGGATTCCGGCATTTATGACGGCTTCTAGTAAGGGAAGCGTTAGAAAGGGGCGTGCGCCATCATGAATACAAACAAAATCAGAGGTGGGGGATACTTTTTGTAAGGCAGACCAAACGGAGTCTTGGCGTCTTTCCCCTGGGGAAGCAAAAAAAAGGGGAAGAGAAGAGGAAAAAAAAGAATGATAGGTATCTTCGCAAACGACGATGATTTCTTGGAAAAAAGGGAATCTTTGGAGTAAATCAAAGCTATGCAATATCAAGGGTTTGCCTCGAAAGGGAAGGAATTGTTTAGGGCAAAAGCTTCCGAATCGGGTCCCTTTTCCTCCTGCTAGAAGGATGCAAGATATATTTTTAGACTTTTTCATAGAGAAAAGCATAACAGAGAAAACAAAAGAAAAAAACCCTAAAAACTTTTTGGGTTTAAAGGGTTTTTTAAAAAAATAATTTTAGGAAAGGTGCTTGTTAACAACCTTAGTCATTTCGAACATATTAATCGATTTTTTGCTGCCAAAAACTTTTGCTAAGTTTTCGTCAGGATTGATCATACGTCTGTTTTTAGCATCTTGAAGATTTTTCTTTTTGATATAAACCCAAAGTTTTTTTGTTACTTCAGTTCTTGGCAAAGGACCTTTGCCAATAACAACTTCAAGTTCTTCGGTAAGTTTCATAGGTTGCATAAATTTTGAATTTACTTTTTTTGGTGGCATGATTATCTCCTTTTTTTGTGTAAAAATGGTTTGGTCTTCTAAGAAGAATCTTTTATCGCTCTTGGGATTTTCAAGTCAAAACAATTCTATCGTGTTCCATAAGAAACGCTTGAGTTTTAGCGGTTTTTTTGGCACTCTTCTTAGTAAAAAACGAATAGAGCTTTTATGGGGAAAAAACACCCTTTTCTCGAGAGGAAATCTATAGAAGAGATCTTGGAAGAGTGGGTTCAAAAAAAAACTGTAGAAGAAAAAGAAATTTTTTTTCAAAAAAAAATCCAGTTAAACCCTATTTTACAAGATTTAACTAGGGAAGAAAGAGTTGTTTGTTCTGAAATTCTGTTTTTGCAACAAGAACATATCTTCCAGGGCTGGGAAGAAAATAAGGAGCATTTCCATAGTCTTTTACGCTCTCTTATATGTATCGATCGGTTTTATGAGGAAATTGGGGGCTTGATCGGATATCATTTGTCTGTTTTGCGATTGCAAGAGGAATCTAAAAGAGATTCTTGTTTTTCTTTTTCAACCATTTCTCCCCCTGTAGTAGATATCTCTTTCGATTCATTACAAGACAGGAAAATGATTTGTGATGGGATTAGACATTTACCGACAATAGCTGAATTTTATCCGGTAGGCGGGGCCGGAGATCGTCTGCATTTAGTGGATCCTATTTCATTGGAACCTTTACCGGCTGCAAAATTACAGTTTTTAGGAAAAACGCTATTGGAAATTTTGATTGATGATGTCTTTGCTAAAGAATATCTCTATTATAAACTTTTCGGACAAGAGGTCCAAGTTCCGATGGTTCTTATGACTTCTGAAGAGAAAAAAAATCATGACCATATTGTTGATATTTTGGAAAAAAAAGAGTTTTTTGGAAGGCCGAAGGAAAGCATTCTTTTTTGTATGCAGCCCTTAGTTCCAACGATTACGGAAGATGGACGTTGGTATGTTCAAGAACCTTTACATCTTTTGTTAAAGCCCGGAGGGCATGGGGTTATTTGGAAGGCGGCACGCCTAGAAAAAATATTTGAAAAATTACGAAATCTAGATAAGAAAAAAGCGATCGTAAGGCAGATTAATAACCCTCTTTCGGGAATAGATTACGGTCTTTTTGCCCTTTGTGGATATGGTTCGGAATTGGATATGTCTTTTGGTTTTGTGGCATGTCCCGGAGAAAAGGATACAGCGGAAGGCATCATTGTTCTGTTAGAGAAAGAGGGATCTAAGGGATCCTATGTTTTTACGAATATTGAATATTGTGATTTTCAAAAGTACGGGATTGCGCATTCTTCGGAAAATAATTTTGCCAATACGAATATTCTTTTTATTGATCTTATGGAGGTGGAATCAGCGTCAAAACAAATGCCTTTTCCGGGGATGCTTATCAACACGAAAGAGGTTCATTTTTCCGATTCAAAAGGGGAGTTTTCAGTAGCTAAAGTCGCCCGATTAGAATCGGTTATGCAAAATATTTCAGAAGCATTCATCGAGGGGCATGCGAATGGAAAAAAGGTATTTGTGATGTCTAATCGTCGGGATAAAACCATATCGACTATTAAAAAATCTTTTCACAAAGAAAAGTCGATAGTAGAAACCCCCCACAAATGTTTTTATGATCTTTTATGTGCGAATCGAATTTTGCTTGAAAAGCATTGCCGTATGAAAATTCCTACTTGCCTTGGCTTGGAAGAATATATGGATACTCATCCTCCATTTTTCTTTCACTATCATCCGGCTTTAGGGCCGTTATTTTCGATTATCTCTCAAAAAATTCGTGGCGGGATTATGTTTAATGGTGGGGAAATGCGTCTCGATATTGCGGAGATTTTTTTAGAAAATATGAGTGTACAAGGAAGTTTTCTTGTGAAAGCGGACAATGTGAGTGGAGCTCTAGACGATCAAAAAATTCGTCATCCATCTTTGGAAGTGGGGAGATGCTTTTGCAAAAATGTAACGATTGTGAATGAGGGGATAGATTGGGAGCTTTCGTCTTCTTTTTGGTCTGGGGATGTCAAAAGAAAGGGATCTTGTCAAATTTTTATAGAAGGAAATGGAGAATTTTTTGCGGAAGATGTGGTTTTAGATGGAAATCTGTTGTTTGTAGTGAAAAATAATGAGATTTTACGACTGGAAAAAAAGGGGAGTGGATATGTTGAAAAGAGGCTTATTAAATCACATAGTCATCCCACATGGAATTGGAAATATCGGGTAACAGAAGACCAGAGGATTGCTTTGGATCTGGAACTTCTCTAGAGATGTCGGAAAAACAACAAATACCTTTAAGGATGTAGTAAAATACAGCACATTTTTGTTGAGCGAATTGAATTACAACCACAAGATGTTCGGGCGCGTGAAGAAGAAAAAGATGAATATGGCAGATCATATTTTGAAAAATAGGAATCGCAATAGAGCAGATCTTTTGGATTAATATAAATAAATATTCTTGGCACAGTTTTTTTACAAAAAAGAATATTCCCCTTATGACATTTGTTGAAGCTACATTAAAGACGATGTTTGTCATGTTTTTTCTCCTTTGTACAAGGGAGGGGACATTGCCCCTCCCTTTACATTATTTTGAATGCACCAGCTTAGGCTCCATATGTTTTTGGCTTATTTTTGCAATTAAAATAGCAATTACACTTGCCAAGGCAACGCCCCCGAAGAAAGAGCCGACTTGAGAAGGGTGAGCAATAATAAAACGTTTAGCAATAATGAAGACTTTTACAGCAATTTCTGCAGCATTTTGGGCTAAATAAACCGTAAATGTTTTTAGTTGATCGACTAGAGCTAGAGCGCCTTTCATCAAAAACTTAAGTCCAATTAATGCATAGTGAGAAATGAACTGTAATATATTTAAAACGATGTCACCGATTTTTTTTGTTAACGACCAAAGGACATTTCCAATGGCTTTGACATTTTGTGTTAAAAAGGTGCTTGCACCCTGTAATGAAATGGATTGTGTGTTCATGAATAACTCCTCTTGAGAAAATAACATTAAAGAATCGCAACAATTATAGAAGGACCAGAATTGTTGTAAAGAGAGAATCAAGAAATTTTTAACTACTTTAAATTTTTTGGAGAATTTTTGACTTTTTTTACAAAATCGGGTACAAAGGTTGCATGTAATTTTTGGAGATATATCATGGAATTTGTAGAGCAGCTCAAACAACTCGAAGAGAGACTTCTTCACATGTGGAGGTATCTTTGACTTAGCTACAAAGGAAAGACAAATTCGTGAATTAGAAGAAAAAATGGGAGCTCCCCATTTTTGGGAAGATTCGGAAGAGGCACAAAAAACTTTCAAGGCTTGTAAGGAATTGAAGTCTTGGATTTCTCCTTTTAGAGATATTGAACAAAAAATTAAGAGTTTATTTGATTTGTATCCTGAGGCTGAAGCTTTAGGAGATGTAACTTTTTTACAAGAGCTGAATCAGGAGCTTCGAAGTATTGAAAAAAAACTGATCGAACTGGAAGCTCGCAAGATGTTATCCGGGAAAATGGATGGGAATAGTTGCTACTTAAGCATTAATGCTGGAGCTGGGGGCACTGAATCGTGCGATTGGGTGGCCATGTTAGCTCGAATGTATCAAAGATGGGCTGTAAAAAAGGATTGGATTTGTGAACTCATCGATAAGGTGGATGGGGATGTGGCCGGTATCAAAAGTATTACTCTAAAAATTCAGGGTGATTATGCATATGGATATTGTAAATCGGAAAAAGGAGTTCACCGTTTAGTTCGAATTTCTCCTTTTGATAGTAATGCCAGACGGCATACTAGTTTTGCCTCTGTGGATGTAACTCCGATAGTAGATGACGAAATTGAAATTGATGTAAAAATGGATGATATCAAAGTGGACACTTTTCGTTCTTCCGGGGCCGGTGGTCAACATGTGAACGTTACGGATTCTGCCGTGAGAATGCATCATATTCCTTCAGGTATTGTGGTGGCTTGTCAAAGTGAGCGAAGTCAGATTCAGAATAGAGAAACTTGCTTAAAGTTGATTCGTTCTAAATTATATGAAAAAGAGGTGATGGAGAGAGATAAAGAGCTCCAAGCTATGGGGGGAGAGAAAAAAGAAATTGCATGGGGAAGTCAGATTCGGAGTTATACTTTCCAACCCTATACTCTTGTCAAAGATACTAGAACCAAATTTGAAACATCTAATGTACAGGCAGTCATGGATGGGGATTTAGATGACTTTGTGAATGCCTATTTAAAGGATTTTGGATGAAGGAAAAAGTTTTGATACAGGATCAGGCCTACGATATTCGTTATACACTGCCTGCGGATGAGAAATTTCTTTTAGAATGGATGTTAGATCCCGAAACGAATCGGTTTTTTCCAGTACAGACAGAAAATGAGATTAAAGATTCCGTTCGTAACTGGATGGGATATGCAAGATATAAAGCCAGTTTGACTGCGACTTGGAAAAAAGAACCTTGTGGGATAGGGACCCTTTTTTTAATGCCTTATCAGAAAGTGTCTCACCATTGTATGTTTTATCTCATAGTGAAAAAAGAAGCTCGAAGGCAGGGCATAGGAGGTTCCATGGTGAAGAATTTGATTCATTTGGCTTCTCACCATTTTAAACTCGAAAGTGTTCATGCCGAAGTATTTGAGGGTTGCCCTCTTTTTTCTGTTTTGAAAAGACAAGGTTTTGAGTCTTTTGCTTACCAAGAAAGATATGTTAAACAGAGCAATGGGAAATATCTAGCCAGACATCTTTTGGAAAGTTTTATTTAAGGGTTTTTCATGAATGAAATTGAGATTCGTCATACCTTACAAGAAGATCGTCAGTATCTTGTAAAATGGCTGCAGGAGCCTGGGATTTTACGTTGGTTCCCGATGCATGATGATAGAGAAATAGACGATGCTGTCAACCTTTGGATGGGTTATATATCTCAAGGAGCTGTTTTTACAGCGCTTTATAAAGGGGTTCCTTGCGGCATGAGTATTTTATATTTACAACAGTACAAAAAAATTGCTCATCATGCTCTTTTTGCAATCATTGTGGATAAAGACTACCGTCAAAAAGGAATAGGAACTTGTCTTATTCAAGAAATGATCAAAAGGGGAAAAGAGCAATTTCATCTTGAAATTCTTCATTTAGAAGTGTACGAGGGGAATCCTGCAATCTTACTCTATGAAAAGCTGGGCTTTGTTCGATATGGCAATCAAAAACATTTTATAAAAGATCAAGGAACCTATTTAGGAAAAATTTTCATGCAAAAAAATTTGTAAATTTTGGCATAATTATTTTCCACAATTTGAGGTAGTTATGGCAGGACATAGTAAATGGGCTAATATTAAACACAGAAAAGAAAGATCTGACCAAAAAAAGGGAAAAATTTATTCCCGCCTTGCTAAAGAAATTATTGTTGCAGTGAAACACGGGGGATCGGATCCCAAGGGAAATACAAAGCTTCGTGTGGCCATCCAAAAAGCTAGAGTTTGGAATTTGCCAAACGATATTATAGAGAGAAACATCAAAAAAGCTTCGCAATCCGATCAGCAAGATTTTGCTGAAGTAACGTATGAGCTTTATGGATATGGGGGCGTAGGGATTATTCTTGAAGCCATGACGGACAACAAAAATCGAACGGCTTCCGATATTCGGACTTCGATCAGTAAATGCGGAGGTACTTTAGCAACGCCAGGGTCTGTGATGTTTAACTTTTCTCGAAATGGGATATTTCGTATTTCTAAAAAGAAAGTTTTAGAGGAAGAGTTATTTCTCTTCTCTACAGAAAATAATGCCGAAGATTTTCAAGTAGAAGAGGAAGATTTTATTGTGATTACGGCTCCGATGGATTTTGAAAAGATGAAAGAGGCTTTAGAGAATAAAAAGATTTCTATAGAGGAATGTGCTTTACAGATGATCCCGAAATCTTGGGTGATGTGTTCTCCAGAGGATGAGAAATTGAATCAAGCTTTGATAGATAGTTTAGAGAATATTGATGATGTGGATGAAGTTTTTCATAATATGGAACTAGCTTAAGGTGAAGTCGGATTTTTTGGGCCGATGAAAGTGGTTATAAGCGGTATCTTGAGTTCAACTTGTGATTGCGAAAATTACTGTTTTTCTGGGTTTTCGCTAGGTTTGGAAGAATATTCGGCACAAGTGGTATTTCCAATTACTTCCTTGACAGCTTCCACAATAATTTCCGGTTGGTTGAAAGGAATCATATGATCGCTATTTTCTGCGATGAGCAGTTTTCCTTGGGAGGATCGTGTGGCCAAGTCTTCTTGACAAGTCCTCATGTTTACCTCTTCTGTACCGGTTGTTTTTCCGGCTGAAATGACTTTAAGAGGTAAGTTTCTAAAAGAAAAATGGGCCTTTTTTAGTTGCAAAAGGCTCTCTTCAAGATGAGAAGATTCTTGGACAACTGATTGGATCTGCTTTGAGGTGCTCATATGTGCAAGGATCCTATTTCCAGTTCTGTTTGAGAGCATCGGAAAGGCGTTCTTGATGTTGGAAGAATGTAACAGTAAACGTTGAATCCCTAGTCGAGTAAAAAGTATAGGAAGTGGGTTGCAATTAGCTATCCAGAATTTCCATTTTGGGATACGAGAAAAAGCTTCCAGTATTTTTTCGTGACAAGAATCGACTAAAATTAGACCACACACTTCATTCCGATATCGACTGGCATATAGTTGAACATTCATGCCACCCAAAGAGTGTCCTACAAGAATATACGGAGGGGGTATTTTAGCCTTTTGCAAAAGAGTATGCAATTCTAGAACCATCTGTTCGCTGGTTCTAGGGTGTGGGCTTTTTTCACTCCAGCCATATCCGGCTCTATCATAACTGCAAACTTTTGCAAACTTTGCGATTTCCGGTTGTACAAGACACCAACCCAAAGAATTAACTCCCAATCCTGATTCTAAAACTACAGTAGGGACTCCTTTTCCGATGCAATGAATATGTAGTTTGTAACCACCCACATCCACCATTTCCCCTGGAGGCAGATATCTCTTTTCATCGAGTTTGGTGCTGATATATTGATAGAGGCTGAGGGAACTAATCGCTATGGCTACTATGGTGCTTATGCTGGATAGAATGGGATGAGAAGTGAAAGTTGTTTTTACAAAGCTTCCTACGGTGTGTACGGCATTAAATGGATTTAACCAGCTCATAAAACATCATATTAACAATAATTTTCCAGTTATTATATCGAATAACAAAAGTTAAGTCAATTTTGATTAATTAACTTTTTAAAATATAAAGTTTATAGTTGATGAGCGTAGTAAAATGAGAAAAATTCCCTATCCTGTATAACATTAGGCAGTTAAAGTTGAAATTCGCAATTAATGAGTTATAGGGTCTTGTTCTATAAATCATTTTTAGGTATAAATATGAGTTATAGAAAGGAGGTCTATAGCTCATGCCTTGGAATTGGGAGTTGCCTGATTGGCCAAAATTTCATTACGATCCAGATCGAATAGCCCAAATGGAAAGACAATTTCTTTTGGGTGTGGGTAGCGCATTTGCATATCTAAAAACTATAGATGAGAAAGAATACAAACATTTTATCGTTGAAATTCTGAGTTTGGAAGGTTTGGAAAGTTTCAAAATTGAAGGAGAAATTCTGGATAGAGAAAGTTTGCAATCGTCCATCAAGAAACACTTTGGTTTAACTACTAAATTAAAGCGGGGCGTTGATAAGGAATCTCGAATGGCCCAACTTCTTTGCAATGTGTATGAATCTTTTGACAAGCCATTGACACATGAAATGCTTTGGCAGTGGCATTCGATGCTATTTGAGGGCTCATCTGACATTGCAAGCGGACAATATCGCACCCATGCAGAGCCCATGCAAATTGTTTCCAATCGTTATGATTCCCCGAAAGTTTTTTTTGAAGCACCTCCTTCGACGAGAATCTTCCATGAAATGACAGCATTTGTGGATTGGTTCAATTCTTCAAATGTTTCCGGATCTATTTTGGGAAGAGCCGCTATTGCTCATATTTATTTTGAAAGTATTCATCCATTCGAAGACGGCAATGGAAGAATAGGTCGTGTTTTAGCGGAAAAGATTCTTTCTCAAAGTGTGAGACGCCCAATATTGATTTCCATCTCCAAGATGTTAGAAAAGAGGAAAAAAGAGTACTACTCGGCCCTTGAAAAGTGTAATCGAACATTGGAAGTACAAGATTGGGTGGAGTTTTTTGCCTCTGTGGTTTTACAAGCACATGAAGAATCGATGAGTCTGCTTTACTTTTTAATCGAAAAATCAAAGATGCTTAATGCTCTTTCCGAACAAATTAACTTACGACAAACAAAAGTTTTATTAAAAATGTTTGCAGAAGGTCCTAATGGTTTTAAGGGTGGACTTAGTGCCGAGAAATATATCGCAATCACCAAGGCTACTAGAGCAACCGCCACACGGGATTTAACAGATCTAGTCGAAAAAGGTGCTTTAGTAAAAACCGGAGAGCTTCGTCACACTCGTTATAGATTAAATCTAGAGACCGGAAATTCGCATGGAACCCCCGGAAGTTTTTAACGGGAAGAATTAGGATTTTATAATTTTTTTCGTGTCGTCAACGATCTTTTGATACCTTTCATGGATCATTTTCTGATCAAAATTTTCAAAGGCATCGTACATCTTTTCTAATTCCGAAGCAGAAAAATAGGGTAAAATACCCGGGAAAAAAATAGTATTCTCTTTTTCAATGTGTCGAAAATAGAGAGAAAGGAGCTCCTTGATGTTTTTTATACAGTGGTCTTTTAGTGTAAAATCTCCCTTTTTGAAAAATTGATTGGTGTCATCGATAAGGGTAACCAAACTTCTTCCTTTTTTGTGGTCAAACTCTAAATCTTCGAGTAACTTTTTCAGTTCTGGGGTTAATGTTTTTTCTCGTGATTGGGTAAAAAGAATGTTTTCTTCCTTCCCATGGTGACATCGATCCGCATAGGTTCGAAAGAAGTCCACCAATCGATCAAGGACTTCAACTTGAGTTACAGAGGTATGGAGAAGATCATCAAAAAGAGCTAAAGCTTTTTCTATGAGAATATGCTCATGGATAAGAAAGCTTAAGGGTTTATGTTTAGACATCAGTTTTCCTATTTCTGTAATTTTTCAATTGAGGAATTCTCATAGAGAAGGGAAGCTGGCTTGTTGAGCTTTCCTGAATAAATCACAGCGACTCGATGGGGATTTTTAGAGGAGAGGAACTCATTGGCAAGATCTAAAAATTCTTCATAGGAGAGCTTTTCAAGGGCTTGTATAGAGTTTTTTTCCCAAGAGAAGTTTTCTCCATGTTCAAAAGCAAAAGAAAAAAACTTGGCTCCTTTTCCATGCAAGTTAATGGGAGGGTTTGTCCATTCTTGTATCATTGCCTTTTTAATGTCTTCAAATCGGTTTTTCGGTAGGTGGGTATTGATATTCAGAAGAAAATCTTCTAGAAAAAATTCCATTCTTTGTAAGAGATCTTCTCCGGTATGAGAGTTGGATTGAATGAAAAATAGATGGAAAAGCTCTTTTTCTTTTTCTAAACTTCCATTGTTAACAATGTAAGCTGTTTTTTGATTGGAACGTAAGGCTGTAAAAAAAGGCTCGTGAAGGGCTTGAGCTAACACATCATAAGCGACTTTATTGGTAAAAGAAAAACCTGTGGTATTGTGAATGGACAAGATAACACCTTGGCCAAGAAGAGGGGTTTTTTCTGTGATACAAAGTGGTCTGGATGCAGAAAAAATTTGGGCCTTTACGTGTTCGGAAAGGGGAAAAGTTTCTTTTCCTATTTTTTTAAGATCTAGATATAGAGATTCCCCATCTTGGATGGATAGATTGCCACCTAGAAGACTTTCTATGTAGATTTTTTGAGAAAATTCTTTTTGCAGACGAAGAAATTCGATGTAAGAGAAAGAATTCAATACGTTTTTTTTATTTATCACTGTTGGATTATCAGGAAATAGTATGTGGGAGATCAAGTCTTTTGCTTGCTTGATAGGAAGGGTTTTTTCGTGATTGATATAATCTTTTTTTAAGGAATCTACATACAATTCAAATTCTTCTTTTGAGGGAGATAAAGAAATAAATTTTTGAAGAAATTCTCGGAGAAATAAAGAAAAATTTTCCGAGTAGCCTTCAATTTCCATATCAAAAGAAAGTGGTTTGGGAGTATAGGTAGCATGTAAATTGGCTTTATCTCCATAAGATAGAAGAGAGGATAGCTTATCTTCCATTGCTTTAGCATAAAGATCAAAGAAAACGGAAGAAAGAGCGGTTCCATTTAAAATGGGGCTTTTCAAACGAAGAAAAAGAACCATTTCAGGGGTGGTAAATTCTTGGCCCGAAAAGAAGAAGAGTTTGCCCTTCTCATCATTGACTAAAATTTTAGGATTTACATCCCCTTTGTCTTCCGTGTGTAAAGTAAGTGTTGTGGAGATAAAAGAATTTTTTTCAGGGAGCTTAAACGAAGCATTTTCTAGGGGTTGTAAATTTTTCTCATCCAAGGTAGTTAGCGTATATTCTCCTCCTAACCATTTTTCTTTACAGGTTAAGGGCACATGAGTTTTTTGAGGATTAGCCATAAGACTGTATCTGCCCTGTTTAGGAGAGAGAAATGAGAACATTTTTTCTATTTGGCTTGGATCATAATGACTGGCAATAAAAGTCTTTTCAGGATAGGTGGAAAAGTCTTCTTCAGGGATAAGGGTTATTTGATTTTGGAGGAAGGAAAAAACATCATCTCTCATTTGATATTCATAATTCCATGTATGCATTTTTGTTCTTTCCGTAAAAAGATGTTCCGGAATTCCATTTTTTTGGAAAAAAGAGAGAGAAGCGAAACATTTTTGCAAAATAGAAGGAACTTCTTGTAGTCCCTTTTCAGTTAGGTTGAGATCGATGTGAAAAAGAAGGTGAGATTGCCCCAGTGAATCGGCGCCGATTTCGGCTCCTTCAATGAGTTTTTCTTTTTTTAATTGAAAGAGTAAAGAGCCTTCATTTTCGTAGCTAAGAGCGTAGGCAAGAAGAGAGGGGGACTGGGAGTCATCTTGAACAAAAGATTTGGGCAGTTCCCACTCTAAAGATAAAACTTGTATGTCTTGTATAGGATCAATGTAAAGAAGATGTCCTTTTTGTTGTTCAGAAAAAAGAGGTGGGAGTGTTTGTTCTTTTTCTTTTGTTTGATTTTTCTGAATAGAGGAGCATTTTTCTACGACAAGATTTTGCAATTTTTCTAAAGGAAGCGAGGAGTACACGACAAGATACATAGAGTCAGCGCTATAGTGAGAATAAAACCACTCTTTCATTTTTTCAGTAGGAATTTTAGAGAGGGTTTCCGAGTTTCCTGTAGAGAATTTGGCATGGGGATGTAGAGGATTTCCGGTCTCTTTTATAATTTGCCAACGTCTCCATCCATCATTTTCTAGATTCTTTGAAAATTCCTGGTCGACAGCATGTAGTTCTTTTGCGAGTTGTGTATTGTCGAAGAGGGGGTCTATAAAAAAGTGGGAAAAACGATCAAAGGCCTCAGAAAATTCAAGGGTGTCGATAGAAAAAAGATAAGCAGTTCTGTCGGATAGAGTAAATGCATTAGCGAGTCCCCCGTGGTCATAAATAAAACGAAAGTACCCATTAGGTTCAGGGTAGGCTTTGGTTCCTTGGAATAACATATGCTCAAGAAAATGGGCAGTACCGGGATATTCTTTTGGGTCTTGCCAAGAGCCGGCTAAAACAGTGAGCGCAGCCCCGGATTTTTCGGCGTTAGGATCGGAAATTAAATAAACTTTCAAGCCATTTTTTAAGAGCATCTTTTCCGTCTTACGGCAGGAAAGAGAGGGGTTTGCGATGGTAAGGGAGCACTTGTCTTGGATAACAGTGAAATCTTTTTCCTGAGCAAACAAGGTACAACCGAGGAAAAATAAACAAATAATTTTTTTCATTTAGAATCTCCTAGAAGGGCTTCATATTCTTTTTTGACAAGAGAATGAATATATTCGGCTCTTAGTTTTCGTTTTTCCATTTTATCTATAACTGGGGCGCTTGAGAAATGTTCCATATCGATTTCAGGGCCAAAACCAATATGAATACTTCCTCTTTGTGTTCGTCTATGTTCTCCCATTTCGAGTTGAAGGGTGTCGGGCGGCGGGAGTAAAGAGTAGGTGGCAAGGGCTAAGGGATAAAAGTGGGATGTTTTTCCCCCTTTTTTTGCCATGAGATAAAACATTTCGATACTTTTGGAGTCAAAAGGGGCGACTTCGATAACTCCCTGTTTGTTAGGACGGTCTCTTCCACCGCTAGGAGCCATGAAGATGACTTTTCCCCCCTCGGAAAGTAGGCGGCTCATGAGTTCCATAGTTTTTTTATTATGTTGTTGTCTTTGTTCTTTCAGTTCAGGTTGCGTATCGAGATATTTTTTGGAATAGATGCATAAAAGGTCACAGCCAAGGCTGATGGGGAGGGCAAATAGATCGGAAATAACCCTTTCTCCGGCGACTAAGATGATTTGAGAAGCGAACTCCGGATAGGAATTTTCTAATAGAATAGAAATGGCTTGAGGATCACTTTCGGTTTGATGATTAGCAAAAAGGATTACATTCTCATTTTGATTCAACTGGTCTACCATTTTTTTGACGTTTTCAAGACCACGTACTTTAGAAGAACTTTTATCTACGAGGGGTTTTAAGAAGTCGATTCCAAATTGGTAGTGGTCAAAAGGAGAACGGATTTTTTTATGATAGGGTAGGAACTCGTGTGGATGTAGAAGCTCATTTTTAACTAGTTGAAGAAACGTAAAAAATAAGGGGAGGTAATTGGATTCGGGAATATGGGCTTTATCCATCTCTGCTTCATAGCAACGAAAAAAATTAATAAAAATATGGTAATATTTTTTAGAGAATAGTTTTTGAATGTGAAGTTGATTGAGTTCTTCGAATAGATCAGCTTTCGATTTTTTGTCCATCGCTCAACTTAATTTGGTATTCATTAATGTGTAAGGTGTCTTTACTTTCTATTTCTATACTAGACTTGATTTTTTTTGCTAGGTTTTCCCAATATTCAAGATCACCATTTTGAGAAAGAAACTTTAAAAATTCGGGATGTAGAGTGATCTGAATGGTTTCTTCTTTATGAGTTTGGAATAGTTTTTTTAGGTCTCTTTCTAAATCAATAGATAGGGTTTCATGAGTTTTAATCATTCCATTTCCACTGCAATAAGGGCAGGCAAAGTACATGGTTTGCCAAAGGGATTCTCGATTTCTTTGCCTTGTCATTTCGACAAGACCGAATTCACTCATGCCTAAAATAGTACATTTTGCAGAGTCATCTCTCATACAATCTTTTAAATGTTCTAAAACTCTTCTTTGGTTTTTTGTAGAACGCATGTCGATGAAATCACAAATGATAAGACCTCCGATATTTCGGATTTTAAATTGCCTTGCGATTTCTTCAGCGGCTTCTAGATTGATTCGTACAAGGGTTTCTTCTAAATTGGAGGAAAATTCATTTTGGTGGCTTCTTCCCGAGTTGACATCAATGGTATACATAGCTTCTGTTTTATCGAAAAAGAGATAACCACCGCAGCCGAGCCATATTTTTCTTTTTAAAGCCCGATCGATTTCTTTTTCGACATTAAATCTTTCGAACATAGGGTTTTTATCACGGTAGAATTCAATTTTAAGTGGATGTTCTTCCCCATATTTTAAATAAAGATTTCGGCAATGTTGGAACGTGGGATAATCATCGATTAAAATTCTTTCATATTTTTTATCAAGGGCAGTGAGAACAGAGCGTTTAATGAGATTGGATTCTTCATATAAGCACATAACATCATTTGTACTATGAAATTTCTCAACGATCATTTCCCAACTTTTTAAAAGTTCTGTAGCCTCTTCGATTAACATATCGGTAGTGGCATAAGAGCTTGCCGTTCGGCAAATGAGACCCATATCCTTGGGCATTTCAAAGGAGCGGATGATTTTTTTTAATCGATCTCGAAGGTTTTTATCTTCGATTTTTTTTGAAACACCTCTGTGTGGAGTGTTGGGTAAAAGAACAAGATATCGTCCGGCGATGGAGATATTGGAGGTGAGTCTAGCCCCTTTGGTTCCGATGGGTTCTTTGACCACTTGAACCAAGACGGGTTGATCGATTTTCAAAATTTGTTCAATATTTTTGGGATTGTCTTTGGGATTCTCTTCGGTAACATCAAGATCGAAATCCATATCAAACATTTCTTCGAATTTTCTTCGATTTTCTAAAATATCACTGATATGAATAAATCCGTTTTCTCCTTCATTGATGTCAATAAAAGCGGATTGAATATTATGTAGAATGTTGGTGGCTTTTCCTCGATAGATATTGCCGGTAAGTTGTCTGCATTTTTTTCGTTCAATGATCAGATCTTCTAATTTCCCATTTTTTAAGTAAGCATATCGAATTTCTTTAGATTCGATATTTAAGAGAATTTCGTCCATTACCGCTCCATGAGTTCTCTAGCCTGTTATCAACAATTTTATTAGAAAAAAATAGCAAGCCTTGTAGAGGGAGTCTATCAAATAAAAGATTTCGTCTCAAGGAGAGTTTTTCCTTTCTTTTAGCCTAGAGCAATAGAATAATCATGTGCTATTTCTCTGGCAAGAAGGGCATTTTCTCTTTTTTGAGAAGCCAAATTTGCTGCATCATCCCAATAAAAAGACAGGGCAAAAATTCCTACTGCGATACTGCCGATGGTTCCGATGGTCGCTAGGGCGATTAATGAGGAGATGGCGAAAACGCCACCAAAGACGAGGCTTGCGCTACTTGCAGCTAATCCAAGTAAAGAATACATGTAAACGCGCTGTTTTTTAAATTCGTGTATATCGATATTTTTTTGTTTACTAAAGAGGTCTTGGATTTTTTGATAAAAAGTATTTGGATTAGCAAATGTAAAATCGGTGACTTCTCTTTTAGATAGAAGTTTAGATAGCTTGTGGTCTTAGATTTGATGAGAGAGACTTTTAGAGAAATTTACAGCTACTTTTCCTAACAAAAGCATGGAGCCAAATAAGGCTCCCATTCCAACGATGATAGCAATCGCAGCGGTTTCTTTTGCGTCTTTTGAATCACTCGAAAGGGTGTAAGAGCTCTGTTGGGGCCAATAGAAAGGAGTCGGGGACCACCAACAAAGTCTTTCCCATAGAGAGGGAGAATAATAATGATGATGAATATGTATGAAGGAATTACTCGAAACAGATTTAGGTAAGCTGGATGCGCTTTCTATACAACGGTTTAAAAAATCTTTACAAACAGGTTGAACTATTACAGTCATAAATCCTCCGATTTAAAAAGAGGCATTATGTTTAAAAAAGCTCTTTTTTGTATACCAAAAAAAAGGTTTTTTTGACACTTATTGGGTAGTGTTAAAAAATTAATATAATTATTAGTTTTTTTAGAAATTAAAGAAAAGTAAACGATCATGTCTGTCTCATCAATTGTGAATTATGTGCCAAATTCTGAATGTATATGCAGTAGTTGCTTGCAATCACCAAGCACTTCTGAAATATACGGGCCCTGATGCCTGATATTTTTCATAGAATTAGAGAATCTATACAAAGATCTAATATCTCTCACCTATTTTTTTGGGAACTGGAGTGGTCGTTCGATCAGGCTTGGAAGGGATTTTTCAGGAAAACTAAAGCTCTACAAAATAGGTAACGAATCTTTGATGGACTGGAGCATTTCGTTTTGACAAAATTGTATGGCTCCCTTGATCCCATTTTTAAAAGCGCCGGTAGAGGAATATCCATGACATTTAATGATAAGCCCATCCACTCCAATCAAAATTGCCCCCGGATACTGAGCATAATGAAGATCCTGTTGTAAATCGGTGCAAAGAAAATCAATCCCTTT
>JBAXUO010000001.1:0-25862 GCA_037129625.1 Chlamydiota bacterium | reverse complement strand
TTTGAATGGTGGAAATTTCTTTTTGAGCCTGATATAAATGCTCGGCAGCTTGATCGATAAGGTTGCTTTGCAGAGCCGCTTGCGTAAGATAAGAATTGAAAAGGGATAAATGTATAGCCCCATGGGAAAGATGATGATCTTTATCTAAAGCTAAAGCTTCTTGTAAATACTGAGAATAAACTTTTTCCTCTTTCTTTTCTTCTCTAGAGCAAAGAGCCAGTAACAAAGAGACTTCGGCCGCATGAGGAAAAGAAGCGATTTCGTGAAGAGGTTGCAACAAAAGAGAAGCTCCCGCACGATCTTCTATTTCAAATTTTGTTCTAGCCAAAACAAAACGATATTCTTGTTTTTCATTCTCCGTAGACAAAGGACCCTTTTCTATAAAAGACTCAATATCAGCTATTAGATTCTTTTTATACATGGTTTGATTTTCTTTTTTGCTCAGTTCGATAGAAGCTTGAAGTAAATAATTCCAAGCTAAAGAAATTTGGACATGGGTTGGAAATTCCTTGATAAAAGAATGGAAGCGAAGTCGGGAATTTTCCCAATCTTTAGTTTGATAAAGCAAATGAGCATATTCAAAAACAAAATTTTCTCTATCAGGAAATGTAGCCCAACGCTCTTCTATCTCTTGAAAATCATGTAAAGAAGCAGCGAAATTTTCTTTTTTCTTAGATAGCAAAGCTCTCGCAAAAAAAGCGGTAGGCATTTCAGTGGAATTGGGATACAAGGCCGTCAAATGATGCAACGTCTCATCAAAGAGCTCTTTATCTTCTAAATTATTTGCACAGGAAAGTAAAAGACTGAGTGCATGTTCTACTTCAGAAGATGTTTTTTCTTCTTTGTTAATATATTTTTTCAATTCAGTGGCAGCTCTACGGAAATCTCCCAAAGTAAAATAACTTTTCCCTGTAATAAAAAATAAAAAAGGGACTTTAGCTTCAGGGATCATATTAAAAACCTGATCTTTCGCTAAAATAACCTCGGAATAATGCTCTGTTTCAAAAAGAAGAAGAAGTCGATTGTAACCGGATTCCCAAACCTTTTTTTTGCCCTCATGAAAAATTTGACTAAAGGTTTGAATAGCCAACTCCTTATCAAACCCCCCTTGAGCTATGGCAGCTTGAAATAAAAACTCTTCTTTCTCTTCCGGATATTTATTGGCTAACTCTTCAAAAATCGCAGAAGCCCCTTTTTCCTCATGCAATTCTTTTGCAATCAAAGCAAGCGTCTGTAAAGAGGGTTTTACAAAATCTGAGGAAGTAAGATCTGAAAATCCTTTTCTAGCCTTTACAAAAAGCTCTTTTTTGTCTTCTTCCTTTAAAGAAATAAGAGCTTGTTGATAAAAAGATTCAGCTAAAAAGAATCGGGTCGAATCAAATTTTTTGTTTGCAGGATCTTTGTTTTGCAAATAAGCAATACATTCTTTTTCTAAAACATCATATTTTTTTAAAGCGTGAAGGGCATGCAAGATATTAGCAAAGATTTTTTCTTTCACTTCAGAATTTGTGATATGGGTGTATTCTGACAAAGCTTCTTCATATCTTTTTTCTTCAATATAGACATCTCCCAAAAAGCCATGAAGATAGTTCGTAAAGTCGTTAACCACTGAATTTTCACGAAAATATTTTTCAATTTCCCTTCCTACAAGCGACTTATCGCCGCTTTCCCAAAAATCGACAATTCTTCGTAAGAACAACTCTTCTTTTTCAGTTCTAGGTGGCAATATAGCCTGAGGTGCCAACGTGGCCGGAAGAGAGACTGTAGCTGGAACAGAGGGAGTTGTTTGCAGAGGCAAAGTATCTTGAGGAGAGACTGTAGCTGGAGTCACTTGCAAAGGTACCGTAGCTGGAGGCGATACGGCAGCCTCTTGAGCAGATATCACACAAACACCTAAAAACAGAGGCAAAAAATTCTTAACAAAAACCATAAAAAAAACCTATTTTGACCAAACGCTTCGATTCTATTATATAACTCATAGGATTTTTAGGAATTGTTAGCAACTCCGGAGAGCAAAAAATATGGAGTATTTTCAAAAAGCCAACAGGTAAGCCATATCAAAAATTTGAATCGGCCATCTCTAATGGCTGCGCTGAGCCATAAAAAGAAAGAAGTTCAGAAATTTTTTGATAGTTTCTTTTTTTTAGCTCTTCAAAAATTCGAAGTCCCTTGGCATTAAAACCTAGTTCAAAATATAAAACTCCGAGCCGAAAATACATCTCACTATCATTTGGACTCAATTTGATCATCTTTTCGTACTGCTGAGCTTCTTTTTCTTTCTTTCCTAAAGTTCGGTAACATTGAGCGAGCTGAGAGTGAACCCATGGATCGCTGGGTGCATAATCACTCAAGATCGTTAATTCTTCTATAGCTCTTTGAGAAGAGAATTGGAATTTTCTTTCCAAAATAATTTCTTCTTTTCTTTTCGGAAGCATTGGGAAAAAATCCCCCTCTTTTTTTGCTTCTTGATATAACTTGGCTAAAAGAACATAGACGTTAGCTAAAGAAGCGTGCACTTCTAAATCGGTTGGAGTTACTTTGATCTGCTCAATATGCTCTTCAATCGCTGCCATAAGAAGTTTTTCTTTCATAGAAAAAACATCGGCTCGATGAAAAAAATGACTAATTTTACGAACCCAGACGGAAGATATCTTGAGCCAAGTAGGGGCCTGATAATAGGTATATTCAAAATCTTGAAGATGGGCGACGAGTCGAAGGGCAGATTGTGCCATAGAAAGATGGTGTTCCGCAGCTCCATGCGGAGATGGCGTTACTTGACGACAAGACTCTAAAAATCTTTCCAGCAAAGTAGAAAGATCGATAGGTTTTTTAGTCTGAAAATAAAACCAAATAACAAAATAGGTGAAAACAGAAAGAGCCATAGCTCCTAAAATAATCGCAGTGAACGAAGACTGGGTGAAAAAGGGAAAAAAAAGTCCGAATACCAGAATTTCAAATGCAAAAAGGGAAAAAAAACCCATCTGAAATAACGCATAAGACTTGGTTATCTTTTGAAATTGATAAAGGGTATTTTTATACCTTTGAAATTGTTTATCTTCTGAAAAACGAAAAGAATCAATCCGAGCTCCCATAAAAAAACCCCACTTTTTTTTGCATTGTAGCGGGATTTTTCTCGAAAAGCAAGAAGGTATATTTTGCTAAAGGCAAAATATACCTTACCGTTTCAATTATCGACCAGTATTGATCATGTAATTAATCACTCTTCGGCTGACACCAGCTTGCTCGAGTCGATTAATTTCCTCTTCAGAGAGGTTATACTTGACTTTTCCGTCTTGTATGTAACGGATAATAGTGTCATCGCTAACGCCGCCTTGAGAGAGTTTAATAATATCGTTGATCGCTAAAGGCTCTCCTTTATCCATTTTTTCAACAGTAACCGGACTAGACTTGTCAATTACTTTACGATCATTAGAATCCAAAGCAGATCCTACTAAAGCACCTACAACAATACCGGAAACACCGCCGATAGCAGCTCCTTTACCGCCACCTGCAATACCACCGATACCAGCTCCAAGACCGCCACCAACTAAAGCGCCGGTTGCTGTTTTATTATTATTTTCACAACCTACGACTACAAAACCTGCAATCAATAGGGGAATCAACCATTTTTTCATATTTCCTCCTAAGAATTTAATAGGTAAATAAAACTTACCTTATATTCTTAATTTAAACATTTTCAAATAAGTTGTCAAAGTAATTTTTATATAATGGTTTTTGTATCATATAGAAAGAATATGATAAATAATGTTCAATTTGACTATAAAAAACTAAGTTAAAGACAAAATTCTTACATTTTTAAAGAAACTTCGTAACCAGCTAAAGGTCAAGCAGAAAGGAAAATTTACGGGCAATAAAAAACCCTTCCCGAAAAAAGAGAAGGGTTGCTTAAAATACCTAAACGACTTCTAAATCATGCTCTTTAAATCGATACCCAATTCCCCTTACCGTTTCAATCCAATGAAATGTGGGACCTAACTTTTTTCGTAAAGAAGCAATATGTACATCAATATTTCGGTCTACAATAAAAGAATCATCATTGTTGATATCATCCAAAAGCTGTTCCCTTGAAAGAACCTTTCCTCGATTCAATAAAAGTCGTCGGATAATCCCAAATTCAGAAAGTGTGATAGGAATATTCTTATCCGCTCTTTTCAAAAAATATCGATCAAGATCAATCATAAATTCGCCAAAAGAAAGACTCTTGGGACTCTTTTCAGGAATCTCTTTTTCGCGACGCAATATAGCTTTGATCCGAGAAAATAAAACTTTTACAGAAAAAGGTTTGACAACGTAATCATCAGCACCTAATTCTAAACCCAAAATAATATCCAAATCTTCCCCTTTAGAAGATAACATGAGCAATGGAATCGTTTTGAGCTCCGAATGGTTTTTGACCTTTCGACATACGTCAAAACCATTTTGACCAGGAAGCATAATGTCTAAAATAACAAGATCCGGCCTTTCTCTTTCAATCGCCCGAAATCCATTCACCCCATCCACTTCCACATGTAATTTGTAACCCAAAATTTCAGCCTGCAATTTAATTAATGAAGCAACCTCTTCTTCATCTTCAATCAGCAATATACGCTTTTTTTGACTCATTTTCACCTCAGAGCTTTGTTGCACTGTTACTATTCAACCAATTCTTCAATAAAAAATCATCTTAATTTTTTTAAAAATGTCCGGAAAGACTCGAGAAGAACTTTTTTATTTTCATAAGATTAAAAAAAAAATCATTTTTAAGGCAAGGTAACTTCTTGAATCGATTCAATATTCCTACCTAAAAACTTCTCTCCCATCTTTTGAAATTTTTTCGCTTCCCCTGATACGAAAAAAAGATAATGAGCCTCTGTTGCAGTTGTAGCAAGCCCCCTTTTAACTAACTCATGAGAAACTTCTATCGCACAAGCTTCACTAGCATCCTTTACCACAATCTTATTTCCTACACACTTTTCTATCACCTTGCGTAAAAAAGGATAATGGGTACAGGCTAGTAATATCGAATCGATATTTTCCTTCTTGAGAGCCGACAAATACTCCTCAACAATTAAATCCACTGCCTTGTGCTCAATAAACCCCTCTTCAACCAAAGGAACAAATAAAGGCGTAGCAACAGAGTGCACTTGAATCTGTGGATTACAAGCTCCAATCTTTCGAGGATAAATACCAGAGGAAATCGTTGCGGTTGTACCCAAGATCCCCACCTTTTCATTCTTTGTAGTCTGTAATAATGTTTTTAGACCCGAATCAATCACACCCACAATAGGAAGAGAAAACCTATTTTGTAACGCCTCAAATGCATACGCACAAATGGTATTACAGGCGACAACCAGCATCTTCACATCTTGAGAAACCAAAAAATCAGCACACTCCATAGCATACTGAATGATCGTTTCAGGATCTCGGTTCCCATAAGGCACCCTAGCTGTATCTCCAAAATAGATCACACTCTCGTTTGGAAGCAACTCTACGACCTGTCTAAAAACACTCAGACCGCCAATCCCCGAATCAAATATTCCAATGCTTTTGGTTCGCACATTCACTCCGTCACGGGAATTTGTAGCTCCTGGCCTACTACAATCAAGTCTTGCTGAAGATGGTTATTCTTCTTTAAAGCTTCTATTGAAACCTTATTGATCTTTGCAATCTTCTCAAGAGAATCTCCGGGCTTCACCCGATATGTAGTATAGGAGGAATCCCGATGAGAAGAAGTCTTCATCGATTTCGCAATAGACTCTAAAGTGCCCTTAACCTTTGTCAAAGATTCGAGCTTCTTATTTTGCACAAGAAGTGCTTTTTCTAACTCATCGATCTTCTCTTTATATTGAGAAAGAGCATTAGATGTCTCGTTAGCATGAGTCGAAAGCTGTACCACATCTTTTGATACGTTTTCTTTCAACTTTTCATTTTGCACTACTTTCAGATCCATCTCATGCACCTGCTTGGCAAGCTGATCGAGTTTAACTTGCAACTTCTGCAAAAACTCTTCTTTCATCGTGCTAACCAGATTTTCTTCATGTTGAATTCGACCTTCCATAATTTGGTAATCCGCCTTCAAACAATGAAGATCATGCTTACAATCATCCAAAGTAGTCTGCATTTCATGCATAGATAGTTCCGCTTGCAGCCTTTCCTCTTTCGGAGAAGATTTCAAAGGCGAGCAAGCGTACAACATCAGCCCAAATAAACAAATCGCAATACTATATTTCATTATTTCTCATAAATTTTAAATTCTGCTCTACGATTTTCTTTCCAAGCTTCATCACCGTGTCCTAAAGCAATAGGCTTTTCCTTCCCATAAGAAACTGTGTAGATACGATTAAAATCTACCCCATTCTTTATAAGAAGAACACGTACTTGATTCGAACGTCTGGTTCCCAAAGCCATATTGTAGGCAGCCGTCGCTCTTTCATCACAATGCCCATCAATACAAACATATACATTGGAATGTTTTTTCAAAAAATTCGCCATTCTTTGAATAAGCGCTACATCATGTCGATTCCGAATGATATGATCATCTGTCTCAAAATGAATCGTTTGAAATACTGAAGATAACTGCGCCGATGGAGCTTGAAAGTTTTGCAAATTAGGAATTCCACTTCCATTTTCTCCGGGAGAAAATTTAGGTTGCGGGTAAGCAGCATCACTCAGTTGATATTGCATTTTCAAATCTTCATCACTTAAAGGAATATACTCCTCATTTACAGGCCCTAAAAATTCATCGTCACTAGCTAACTGACAGGAATCATAGGGTTTTCCACACATATGATCGATCCCTCGATTCATATGCCTTCCGGCAGTCTTCACTTTATCCCAAGTGCTCGGACTTCCCGATTTTTTACAACTTGTACTCAGGAAGAAACAGCTAGTACAAATAACAAACAACATTACTATTCTTTTCATAAACACCTCATAATCTTACTTTACCTTCTTGCAGGCTCCCAACAAGGAAAACGCTTTCTTCCACCTCCTGCAGTCATAATTTTCACCGATTCCATTTGATGCAAATTTGTCATATACAGTTCCGCAGAACCCGCATCTTCGGTGTTATAAATCACATGCATACTATCAGGCGCCCAAGAAGGATTCTCCTTATTTCCAGGACCTTTTGTCAACTGCCATTCTTCATCCGTAACAAAATCATAGATCCAAATCTGGTATATATCACTAGTTTTAGCACTATATGCTAATTTTGTTCCATCAGGAGACCAAGCAGGCGTCACATTAATTTTATTTCTTCTCGTAACTACTTGTACATACGGAGTTTTAAATGAATTACTTTCAGGAATTTTCATTATGTAAATCCTCGGAGATCCATCTTTATCCGATACAAATGAGAGCTTTTCCCCATCCGGAGAAAAAGAGGGAGAAGCCTCCGTGGCTCTAGGAAAAGAAAAAAGTTGTATCGGTTTCTCACAACATTTTCCATCGCTATCCAATTTTTGCACAAAAAGATCGGGTCTCCCGGCCGCATCGCTAATAAATGCTAACCTATTTCCATTTGGGGATAGAGAGGGAATTAATTGATTTCCCCGTAAAGAAACAAACGTAGTAGCCTCTGCTTTTTCTAAAGAAGAAAGATAAATCTTCGGCTGACCCGTTTTGTATGACACATATAAAATTTCATGGATCGAAGAATTTTTTCTAGGAAAAAAAATCGGATGCACACAATAACTGTTTTCCCGTGTCAAGGCAACCCCATTCGCCCCATCATAATCACATACCCAAAGCTCAGAAATCCACTTCTTACTTTGACCCTGCACCGGTGTTCTCACAGTATACAAAACTTTTGCAAGAGCAAATCCTTTTTTCTGTAAAACACCCTCTATCAATGTATCCGTTAATTGATGGATCTTTTTTCGATCCTTACTTAAAACGCCTGAAAGAGAAATTTCAGAAAATTTTTTTATTCCTTTAGATTCAACAAGAAATACCTGCAAAGAGAGCTTTTTTTGAACAATCGCAGGTTTCATCACAAACATACATAACTTTTTATTCCAAAGTACCGAGCGAAATCCTTCTTTGTCTTGCAATAACACCTTCTCTTTAGCCTCTTCTTTAGGAAGTAAAAAAAAGTACCCTGCATATTTCAAATCAAATTGTAAAATCTTTTCTAAAGATTCAACATATAAAGAAGAAAAACTTTGATCTTTATTTTCTATTGCAGCCACATATGTCGGAAATAAAACACTTTCCGTCGAAAGAGCTACTTCCATTTCTTCATCCGCCCACGCCACTGAAATAACAGCTAACCATATCCCAAAGATTCTACCCATCCATCCTCACTCATTTCGAAATGTAATTGTAAAACTCTCTTCACTTTTTTTGCCAAAAAATTGATCCCACCACGGGAAAGAAAGTGCAGGAAGAGTGTTTTTTAAATAGTTTTTATTTTTTGTACTCTGTGATCCTAAAATAACCACATCGTTAATAGTCCCCTTGGAATCAATTTTCAAACGGACCTTTACCTCTCCGTATTCAGGCAGATGCAGATTTTGTTGCAACTCTTCAATCAATCTTTGTTGATACAAAGAAAGAGAATTTTCCACTCCATCCAAAGAGCTCATCTCCATCTTCGCTTCCACATGAACATTTTGAATCGCCTTAGGAACACTCAATTTTTGTAACTCCGATGAAAAGGCTACAGGAGTTGAGGATTCTTCTTCAAGTTCTTCGAGCAAATTTTGAATTTTTCTCACATCAAAAGTCATTGTTTCTTCTAGCGAGCTCTTTTTTTTCTTTTCTTTTCCCCTTGTTTTTCTTTTTTCAGCCGTAGCTTTTCGTCCTTCACTTTTTTTACTCGTTTTCTTTTGAGAGGCAGGAATCTCTTTTACCACTTTCTTTTCTTTTTTTACCAAAGAAGGCAAAGGTTTTGTTTCCTCTTTTTGCATCGCAACCGCACTTCTTTCTTTATGCGCACTCACTCTTTTCATTTGTACAAAAGACGACTCACGAAAAATCACACTTTTTACTACGATAGGTTTTCGATCTCTCCAAGGGACATAGGAAAGACTAGAATAATAAATACAAAAAACAACCATAACATGCGCCCAAAGGACAAAAAAAACGAGCTTGGAAGAAATCCGAAAAGAATGATTTTCCATTACTTGCTAGCCTGCAACACCACATCTAATTGTGAAAATCCAGCAACCTCTGCTGCATTTTTTACGCTTTGATACGTTCCAAAAGTAGCTTTTTGATCATGAAAAAGCTGAGGGATCTCACTGGGAAATTGTTTTTTCTTTTCTCCCAATATTCTTGTTAATTCATCGATAGTCACAAGTCTTCGATTGATCCAAACTGAATTATCATCTCTTACATAAATGGTGATCGGACTTTTACCATTCAAAGTACTCTCACTCGATGGGCCACTAAAAGAAAGTCCCACATGATCAATTTCCAAAAGAGGAGCGATTAAAATAAAAGAAATAAGAATCACGAAAACTACATCAATTAAAGGAGTCAAATTAATAAGACTCTCCTCAAATGCATGATGCTTTAAGTAGGAGATACGCCGTCTTCGCATATCTAATCCTCGCTTACCTTTCGATACTGAATCTCGATTGTAGATAAAAGAGAATGGGAAAAAACTTCCATATCATGAACTAGCTCTCTAGAGCAATTTTTTAAATAGTTATAAGCAACCAAAGCAGGTATCGCTACCACTAAACCAAAAATAGTAGTCCCAAGCGCCATCGAAAGTCCGGATAAAACAGCTGCATTACTACTAGCTACCGCGTGGCTTTGCAAATGAGAAAAAGTAATCAAAATACCCCAAACCGTTCCTAACAACCCTATAAAAGGACCCAAAGTCACCACCGTCGACAAGATAAAAAGATTCTTTTCTATCAATCTAGCTTGCTGAGCTATTGTCGTTTCCATATGGGAAGCAACAAGCTCAATATCGGCTTGAGATAAAACAATAGAATTTCCTTTCCCTTGGGTTTCTAAAAAAAATCGATTCTTCTGCAAAAGCTCAATCGTTTTTTGTTTCAAAATATGATAGAGCTCAAAGTACGGATGTAAAACAGGCTCAATTTTCACACTGAGTATATGTTCCTTCACCCCTTTAAACTGTAAAGAAAACTCCTCTCCACTTTTTCTTAGCGTTCTTACAATATGCATTTTATGTAATAAAATAACCCATGAAACTGCGGAAAGAAAAAAAAGCGTTAAAAAAACCAATTTTCCGAAAAAATCCGATTCTGAATAGGCTTGAAAGAGGGGAATAGAAAGAAATAAACAACACATACAGGTAACTCCTATGCGTCTCTATTTTGCAATCTTTCTCATTAAAAAAAAAGACTTTTAGATTAAAAAAATCTTTTTGTAATTCTAAAAACAGACTAAAGCTTTTTTAGAAAATAGAAAAAAATCTAAGTGATTAAAAATCTCAATCAAATCAAAAGCCTAACTTTTGATCTTGTTTCTATTTTCTAAATTAACAAAACGATTTTTTTTGATTGAGTTTTTCCCATCACCTCACTACGCTAAAGAAAAAAAATCGACAATGAACCTGCTTTCTTTACTAGACTCTCATGCCCACCTAACTGACCCCTCTCTTTGGGATCAGAAAGATCCTCTTTTGGAAAATGCAAAAAAGGCCCATGTCGATTATATCGTCAATATCGCAACCGATCTCTTTTCTTTGGAAAAAAGCTTATCTCTTTCTTCTTCTAACCCCAATGTAGCTACTGCCGCATCTACCACCCCTCATGATGTGGAAAAAGAAGGAGAAAATAACTTCCCTACTTTTCAACAAGCTGCTAAAGCAAAAAAACTCTGCGCGATTGGAGAAACCGGACTTGATTACTTCTATTTGCATTCCTCCAAAGAAAAACAAAAAGCATTTTTTATCCGTTACCTTCACCTGGCTGAAGAATATAACCTACCGATTATCCTCCATTGCCGAGAAGCTTTTAGTGATCTTTTCGAGATCCTTACATCCGAATATACAAGCTCTCTTGCCATATTGCATTGCTTCAGCGGCACTATGCATGATGCCGAAAAGGCCCTTTCCAAAGGATATTTTCTCTCCTTCAGCGGAGTCATCACCTATCCCAAAAACAGCTCTCTTCGAGAGGTGGTCAAAGAAACCCCGTTACATCAAATGCTCCTAGAAACAGACGCTCCTTACCTACCACCTCAAAGTTATCGGGGAAAGAAAAATGAGCCTTCTTATATTGTAGAAACGGCTAAAGAAGTCTCTCGGATCAAGAATCTTCCCCTTGAGGAAATCGCAAGTAAAACTACGAAAAACGGAAAAAAACTCTTCTTTCCTATTTCTTAGATATTTTTTTCTCTAATTTGACATGACTTGTAAAAAGAAATAGGGCCAAACGTATGTTTAGCCCTATTAAAGAAATTATCCGACTGAAGTACCATTTTCAAAACGGGTTATAGAAACCTTCCCGTCTTTGTCATACTTCTTCTTCTCCCCTTGAAGTTTATCCTCTTGAAAAAATTGCTCTAAAAATGGTTTTCCATCTTCATAGTACTTATTAAATTTCCCATGACGAAGCCCATCTTTGAACTCCCCTTCAAAAACCACAATCCCTTTTTCATTCCAGGATGTGGAAGGACCCTCTTGTTTTCCATTTTTATAACGAAATACGGAGGCCAATTTTCCATTATTGAAAAAAGTCTTTTCTTCTCCTTCTTTCAAATCCTTTTCATAATAAACTTCCGATTGAACTTTTCCATCGGGAAAATACTGAGTACACATGCCGCTTTTTAGGTCATTCACGTACTCCATCTGCATCGAAAGCTTCCCATCTTCAGAAAAAAGAATCGTTTTACCCTCTTTTTTCCCATCCTTAAAAATGGAATGGGCTATTTTGATTCCGGCAGGACTATATTCAAATACATCACCATCGATTTTATCTGCCTTATAATTAGCTTCAATGGCTTTGACTTTCGCATCTGTTTTTGATGGATAATAGACGATATAGGGTCCATCTTTGAGATTATTTTTATAAGTAAAAATAGTCTCTCTTCCATCTTGGCCTTTTTGAAAGAATCGCCCTTCTAACTTCCCTTGAGAGTAATAAGACTCCTCAATCAAGTTACCTTCCGTATCCCAAAAAGCTTTTCTTCCATCCAACTCTCCATTTTTATAACAAACAGAAGCTTCCATTTGCCCTTTTTCATGAAAAGTTTTTTGTTCTCCTTCCATTTTACCATTATCATTAAAGGTAAAACTTTTCCAAAGAGCTTCAGGCCCTTTTCTCTTCTCCGGAGAAAAATATTCTTTTTGTTCTCCAATCAAAACTCCCTTACGATAGTTTTGTACTAAATGCAAAGAGCCATCTTCATACCAAGATTCCATCTTGATATCCGGAAGATCATTAGAAAAATAAGCTTTTCGAGCTAATTTTCCATTGGGATAAAAGGACTCTTGCAATCCTTCTTTTTTACCCAAAGCAAAATGAAGTTTTTCTTTAAAAACATCTTTTCCATACCAAGCAAAAACATCACCGGTTAAAAGATCATTTTCATACTGACCGGAAAAAAGAAAATCCCCGGAAGAGTTCCATTCAAAAACCTTCCCTGTTTTTTTCCCTTGAGCGAACACGATTCTTGCTTTCATCACACCATTTTCATGGCACTCTAATTGCATTCCTTCCGGCTTTTTATCTTTGATAAAAGAACATCTTTTGAGTTGGCCATTTTCATACCATTCCTCATCTTTCCCTTCGACAGCACCTTTAGAAAGAGTCGAGCGATGTGTCATCGTCCCGTTTTCATGCCACTCCTCGTAGATCCCTTCCTTTTGTTTGTCTTTATAAGTAACATGAACTTTTTTGTTCCCGGAAGGAAAATATTCCATTTGATCACCATCTAATTCTCCAACGGCATAATGGTACTCATTTTTTAATTGACCGTTAGAAAACCACTCTCGATACAAGCCATCCAGCTTACCCTCTTTTTGAGAAAACTCCCGAACCATCTTCCCGGTCTCATCATATTCAACGATAGGACGAAGAGGATTTCCTGCAGGGTCGAACTCGACATCATAGAAAATTTTTCCATTCTCATGTTTTCTTGTGTGTTTTCCGGAGGGCTTACCTAATACATACTCGCCATCGCCGAGAAGAGATCCGTCTTTAGCAAAAAAACTTTCTTTTCCGGATTTTTTCCCTTCCACAAAGTTTACTTTATAGCTCTCTTTTCCATTGCTATGGTACTTGATATGGGTACCTATAGGATTTCCCTTATCAAAATTTAACACTTCGATAATCGCATGGTTTTCATCATAAACAACTAAAGCAGGATTCGTACCATCGCCTTGTAATTTTCCCATATCAAAACATCTTTCTGATTTTACAGCACCGCTTGGATACCACTCAAAAGCTTTCCCATGAATTTCCCCATTTTTATAAGGGGCTAAAGAAGCTTTGATTCCACCGGGATGATAAGCTATATAATCTCCGATGAGTTTTCCTTTTTCATAAGAACCTTCTTCTTTTTTCTCACCGCTTTCCGTATAAGATTCCACTTTTCCATCGAGCAACCCTTCTTTATAAGTCATTATGGCTTGCTTTTTTCCTTCAGGATAAAAAAGTTTAACTTCACCCTCTAGCAGTCCTTTATTGTAGGTACATACTTTTCCCAAACTTCCGGTATCATAAAGATCAACACAAACACCCTCGGGAACCACTGTTGATTTCCAAAAAGTAGCTCCGGGAGAATTTTGTTCCGCTATTCCTAAATCGACTTCCTGTTTCAATTTTCCATTAGGATAATACATTTCCTGTTTGACAGGTCTTGTCGTATTATCCGCTAAAATTTCATGGTACACAATCACTTCAGGATTCCCGTTTTCATAACTTTTAACAGTTTCGGGTCTCCAAGCGGGTTGGTGTTCTTTGAGTTGTAAAAGAACCTTCTGCTCTTCTAAAGCACATAAAGTTCCCACACAACCTATTAAAAATAAGCAAAGAATTTTCTTCATATATCCCACATTTTCTTTAAAGGTTAATCATTGGCACTATTAGATTAATCGAAAGGTCTCATTTTTCTCAAGATAGGTTACGAATTACCTCTTAGATAAATCTACTTCATATGTCTCATTTCCTACCTGAAAAGACAAAACTTTACAAGGAAATACTCCACCGGTAGAAGAAAAAAATAATCTTTTTTTCGAAGAATCTATTAAAAAAATCCCATCGATACGCTCTTTCTTTAAACAAGACTGATTATTCCCATACCGACAAATAATCCCCTTAGAAAAAGGTTCTATTATAAAAAAAACATCAGACTGTTCAAAAAAAGCCTTCTCTTGGCATAAATGAGAAAGATTAAGAATTTTTTTTAAACCCATTTTAGATCGATAAACTACTATCATCTTATGCATCTTAATCCCAAAAAAAGAAAAAGCAACAGCAAGCAACACAAAGACTAAAACAATCTCTATCATAGTAAAAAACCTCTTCTTATAATTAAGAGTCCTCCGCATCTTCTTCCTCTTTCTCTTCCGCAGATTTCTCTTTTACCTTTCCCTTCTTCTTTCTTTCATACTGCTTATATCTCTCCGATACTACCGAAATATCTTGATTCCCTTTAACTGTTAAAACAAACGGCTCACCCCAACCATCTTCTAATAAATCCTTAGAATTCTTCACAAGTCCCGAATGTTTTAATATTTCCGCCGCTTTAGACACAATCTCAGCTAAACCTCTCTCGCCTTTAGACCATTCCAATAAAAGAATATCTCTAACCTGCGCACTCGCTTGACGTGTCTTAAATGCCTTTCCCTCATCTAGACTTCCTTTCATATTGTAACCCACAACACTCCCAATGAGTCCTATTAAAAAAATTACAATCATAATCTCTAATAAAGTAATCGCACGCTTCTTCATAAAATATTTCTCCAACTATCCAGAAACAAAAGAGCTTACATCTGTGAGAGGTAAAAGCACAGATAAAACAACAAAACCTATTATTCCTCCAAGAATCAAAAGAAGTACAGGCTGTAATATCACACTTAAGCGAGATAAAGATCGATCTAACTCACTTTCATAAAACTCGGCAATCCGAAGTAACATCTGAGGTAAATTCCCTCCCTGCTCAGCTATCGAAAGCATCCGGGGAATCAACTCAGGTATCCGTCGGCTTCTCTTTAATAGCTCACTGAGCCGCCCCCCTTCCATCACAGCGTTTTGTACCTTTTCCATCTCCTTCTCCAAATAGGGATGCTGCATCACCTGCGTCGCTAAACGAAGAGCAATCACATAGGACACCCCTCCTTGTAAAAGAGAAGAAAAGGTTCGACAAAACCGTATCAAAGCAATCCGCTCCAACATCCCTTTGAAAATAGGCATTTGGACCCAAATATATTTGATCCGTTTTTTCGTCCCTTCCAAACGAAAAGAAAGAAATAAAAAAAATACAAAAGAAAAAAATATGGCCCCGATGGAAATCATATGGCTATTTGCAAATTGACTACAGGATAATACAATCCTCGTTAACGGATGAAGAGTCCTCCCTTCCAAAAGAGGAAACAAGGATGGCACTACAAAAAAAAGAAGCGCCACAATCACAATCGTACAAAAACTAAGTAAAATAGCCGGATACAAAAGTGCCGCTGTCAACTGCTTGCGTAAAGCAAGCTGTTTCGAAAGCATCGATGCAATCTCTAAAAGTGTAGAATCCAAACAACCAATCGTTTCAGAATTTCCTACCATCGAACAAATCAAAACATCAAAACTCTTCGAATGAAATTTCATTGCTGCCGAAAGGGAAAAACCACTCTTGATCCGATCCCCTATGTCCAAAATGACATAGTGAGCCGGATGACTTCTATACTTCTCTTCTAAAGTAAGTAAAGTGTCATATAAAGGAAGCCCCGCTTGTATAAGTTTCGCCATATCTTGAAACAAAAGCATCTGATCACTTTTCGAAAGCGAAACCAATCTTTCCTTTTCCTCCATCAAAACTACACGAGTCACAAAAATTTGCTTTTTCTTAAGCTGTCCTTTGGCTTCCTCTAAAGACTCTGCATCAATACATCCCTTCGCTTTTTCCCCTTTTTCTGTTAGAGCTTCATAACGAAATAGCGGCATACCTTCTATTCTCCTCGCAGCAAGGACTTCGTCACCCGAAGAACTTCTGCTATCGTCGTAATCCCCTGTAATACTAAAGCCTTCCCACTAGTATAAAGATCAACCATCCCCTCCGAAAGAGCCACCTGTCGAATTTCATCTGCATCCACACTTTTCATAATCTGTTTTTTGATTAATGAAGATATATCCATGAGTTCATAAATACCATGCCTTCCTTTATATCCGGTCCCCAAACAAAAAGGGCAGCCTTTCCCTCGATACAATTTCCCATCTATAAGATCCTTCTCTGATAGATGAAGAAATTTAAGCTCCTCTGAAAGAGGAGAATAAGCCTCACGACACGTCGGACAAATTTTCCGAACCAACCGTTGGGCCAAAACACCTACGATAGAAGAAGAGAGAAGATAAGGTTCGATTCCCATATCCGTCAAACGGGCCAAAGCAGACGGAGCATCATTGGTATGAAGAGTACTTAAAACTAAATGACCCGTTAAAGCCGCCTGAATAGCAATTTCAGCCGTCTCTGCATCTCGAATCTCTCCTATCATAATTACATCAGGGTCTTGTCTAAGAATATGGCGAAGCCCCGTCGCAAAATCGAGATGAATTTTAGGATTCACCCCAATTTGAGCAATATGAGGGAGTTTATATTCTACCGGATCCTCTATTGTCATAATATTTATCTCAGAAGAAAAAATTTCTGAAATAGCACTATATAATGTCGTTGTTTTTCCACTTCCGGTAGGTCCTGTAACCAAAACAATCCCTTCGGGCAAATCGATCAAATGGGAAAAACTATTAAGAATCTTGGATTCCATCCCGATATGCTGAAGACCTACCATGATATTGCTTCGATCTAAAATTCGAATAGCTATTCTCTCCCCATAAACAACGGGTATTGTACTTACACGAAAATCAATCTCTCTTCCACCCATTTTCAATTTAATACGACCGTCTTGAGGAAGCCTCTGCTCCGCAATATCCAGTTTGGCCATCACTTTGATTCTGGTAATCATTTGCGCTTGGTATTCTTTAGGAGGGATATGTCTTTCTAATAAAATTCCATCTATTCGATAGCGGATATGTAAAGCGCTCTCTTGAGGTTCAAAATGTATATCCGAAGACCCTTGTTGAATCGCTTCTAAAAAAACAGAATCCAGCATTTGTATCACCGGATTTTTTATAGACCTCTCTAAAAGATCATAACCTTCCGTTTCCTCTTCACCCTCTTTATTTTTTGACTTGCTTTGTAAGTCAGAAAGGAGTTTTTTCGTCTCTTCATCTTTTTGACGATAGCAAAACTCAATAGCCTCCTCCAAAGCCGCTTTTGGACAATAAGTAATTTCAATCTCTTTATTTAAAAGTAAGGTCAACTCTTCTATCGCTTCCAAGTGAAATGGGTTGCTCGTTGCCACTAAAATGCTATGACGCTTTTCTTCAATAGGCAAAACCCCTTTTTGCTTAGCAAAAACATAAGGAATCAGAGTTTTTTTTTCTTTAACAAAAGGGAATCCTTTTATATCTAAAACGGTAGGTATGGAAAACTGATGTAAAATTTGAGAAAATTTTTTTTCAGTCATAGTTTGTCAAAAAGCAATTTTATGCTGTTTTCAAAAAGCTTCCTTCTCTCTTGATTTCGAGACTCTTCTAACCTTTGCATAAACTCCGGGATATCTCCGGGTCTTTTCTTTAAAAGATAAGCTCTCTCTCTTCGAAGATCTTCAATAGGGTCTTTAATAATTTTTGGAGTAATAAAAATCAACATTTCCGTAGTAGAATCACACATCTTTGTCGTTCCAAAAAGCTTCCCGATCCCGGGAATATCTCCTAAAAAAGGTATTTTGTCCCGACCATCTTCACCTGTTTTTTTTCTTAAACCGCCAAGAATCACCGTCTCTCCATCCGCGATACAAACCTCATTTTCAATATGTCTTTTTATAACTGTAGGTCTATCATCCACAGTTTCTTGCGTCGTATCAAAATTTACATTCGTTTGGAGTGTAATAGAACCTTTAAGATCCGGATTTTCTTCATAATCCGGAAGATGTACGGTTGGAGTCATGACAATGGTAATCCCAAATTGCGCTCTAGAGTACGATTTTTCATAAGCCCACGTTTGCCCTGTCGCAATAGGAACCGCACCATTATTGATAGACATTTCCTCTACAATCGAAATGGAAGCCGGGGTCTGATTCACTGCTAAAATAGAAGGATTTGCATTAATTCGAATATCATCTTGAGCCATTAAAAAATTCAAAATCAAATCAAAAGCAGGCCAAGGATGATGTGTTTTCTGACTCAAAATAAATTCTAAAATTCCTTTATTATGTGCCTTGTGAGTGTCATCGAAAACCGTACTGGTTTCATGAATATTTTTGGCTACTCTTTTTCCAATTTTCAGTAAATTAATGCCCGTTTGTTTCCGATCCCGTAGCCTCTTTTCTACAAGCAACACCTCGATTTGGACCATTTTCTTAGGCACATCGAGTTTTTTTATCAGCGATTTCAATTTTTCAAGAGTGTCTTTACGCACAACCATCATAATCGAACCGGTCTTCGGATCTACAATGAAGTTCCCAAAAACCTTGGGAGAAGCATCCTTTTCAATTTTTCCTGCTTGAACAAAAGTCGGCGGAACCGGAAGAGTTGGAGTATAACCTGTCATTCGATCATACACAGAAGAAAAATCTTTGTTAATCGGTCGGTCTTCTCCTTTTTTTGCCTCCAATGCTGTCGGCAAAACTAAAGACAAATAAACTTTTTCTAAAACAGAAGCAAGATCTTCGGGTGTAGAATGTTTACAGGTATACCAATATACAGACATCTCGCCCGGCTCTTCGAGCTGGCTTTCTAAATCCTTGACCACTTTTTCTGCCCGCTCCACCAAATCAAGCGAACCTACCAGTGTAATAGAAGACCCTTGAGGAAACAAAAGTAGCTCATCGCCCTGTTGATAGAATGTCGCTTTCGTTTTAGAAAAATCTTGAAAAAAAGCCTTGATAATTTTTTCAGCCTCCGTCACCGCAATTTTAGTAATCGGAATCACACGGACCACTTTTCCTTTTTCTTTTTCCCAAACCGCTTCATAAATAGAAAAGAGTCTTTCCACATTATCTCTAGTTGCCACGAGAACTATTTTACTTCCCACTATTTGTACAGTCACCTGTTTAGGATCAGAAAATCGATCAAAAAAACCTAAAACCGATCGAACTTGTTCCGGAGGAGGGGAGAACACAAAGAAAACCATAGATTGAGAAGAAATATGAGCTAAATCTTTGATGCAGTGAGCGACCACTTCGACATGAATCAAGTCATGTTTAATAAGATAGAGCTGCCGAAGAAAAGGGTTTAGTTTTTTTATCCCAATACCATTATGAGTCAATACTAACTCAATCATTTCATTCCAAGACTCCCTAGGTATAGGAATACTAGAAAACATTTGGAGTTTCATCATTCCAAGTTCTTGAGGAATAATATATAAAAAATCAGAACTCCCATATTCTAAAAGAAGCTGCGAAAGAGTCGTTTCTCCCAAATCCCAATAGGCATACCCTTCATCATTCTTCATAGAATCTTGTATAAAGTCTTTTCGGCCTTGATTCTCTATTTCTCGGATCGTCTTTTGAAGGCCCTGAATCTCAAAAAGAAGTTTCTCATAATCTTTTTCTTCTGCTTGCCGACCATATAAAGCCACACCTTGTTCCCTTTTTTCTGCGAGTTGGGAGCGAAGAGACATTAACTTTTGATTTGATTTCTGCAGACTGTCCTCACAAAAAGTGGAAGCCTCCTCAGAACTAAGAAAAAAAGAATACACAAGAGTCAATAAAACAAATAACCGTTTCACGTTCTGCACCTTATGGATTTTTTTCCTTTTTTATTCGGAAGAGAAATCTCTTCTTGGATAGGCACACATTCCGTACCCGACCCATCCAATCGAAAACCTTTCAACAAAAATTTTTCCTCTTTAAATTCCATCGATTGGAAATAAAAAAAAGAAGTAGCGTTAATTGTACTCCATGAAGGTTTTAAATCACCCTCTCTTTTCATAACCCGCTTCCATTTGCCTTGTTTTTCAACCAGCCAATCACCCGGACGTAAAAAAAATCTCTGGTGATTGAGTTGAAGACTAACTTGGTTTTTTGTACGCATACGAAGAGAAGAAAACATCTTTTCCGAATGATTCGTAGTTTTTTCCTTAAGAACCAAAGGAATCGTTATTTTAAAACTTTTCTCTCCGGTAGCATCCCAACCTAAAAAGACCATTTCCTGAGGAGAAATCTCTTCCAATAAAGCCAAAGGAATCATATGGCCCTCTTCCGGATCTTGAATAACAACCCACTTTTTTTTCCAAGCCAAAAGATCCCCTTTTTTTATAAATAGGGGTTTTTGCAAAATCTCTACTCTCTCTTGGTTCTCTAAAGTAGAGTTCCAAAACTTGGAAAGGAGATCTTGGCCTCTCCACTGAGCCGAAGATAATTCTTCAAAAGGACTCTTTTCTTCAAAAATCCCTTCTTCTTTTCTAATAAATAGAAACCCGGGGAATATTTTTTCTTGAGAGTCAAGCCCGACTCCTATAGAGCAAATGAGCTTTTCCTCTTGAATTTGAGTCGGTTCCAGCCATAAAGAACTCTTTTTTTTTGATAAGAAAAAACCCTTTTTTTTATTCCATCCCAGATAGACTTTTTCACCGATATCGACCGTTTGCCTTTGTTTCGATTTTGGAAAAACCATTTCAATTCCAAAAGAATCTTTCGAAATATCGGGTTTTTTCTTTTTTATGACACAAAAAAGTTCTTCTTCCAAAGAAGGGGGGAGTAAGGCAACAGAAGGGGAGGAAAGTTGAAAAAAGTCAGCTTGGAATTCGATATTTTTTTTTGAAGGAAGGAAAAAAGACTTTGCAGAAAAATCTAAAGAAGGAAGGTAGCTATCACTAATGAAATAAAGGACTAAAAGTGATAAAAGACCGATAAAAAAGAATGTAAACATCATCCAAAATATTTTCTTTCGAAAAGAAAGAAAAAAAAGAGGAACCTTCAATATAAAACTCCAGCTAAGGTTGAGAGTTTAGAAAATCCCTAAAAAAAAGACAATAAAATCTACAACATAGGATTGCAAAAAAAATTCTTACTACTTACATTATGAAATAAGGTGTAATTTCACAAAAAACTATATTTTTTTAAGGAGTCTTCTTATGAATGACAAGGGTATCCCTGTAAAAATTATCGAGCAGTATGCTCGTAAACATGTGAATGAACTCTTTTTTGCTCTCGCCATTTTAGTGGCCGCAATATCGAGTATTTTAGATTTCTTCACAGGTCCTATATGGACAATTGGCTTCATGGGTCTTGGAACTATTCTTAGTTTGGCCTATCCGCAAAAACTGCTTCGTATCGAGAAAAATATTCTCGAATTTATGAACAAGCAAGAGATGTTTTTACAAATTATCTTAGGTTCCGTTTGCCTGGTATTCGCCATTTTCCTTCCCTTTATCATATTTTTCAACCTAGGAATCTTGGCTGGCATTGCTTATCATCTAATACCCAAAGTCTCGAAGGAAATTTCCATACGAGAAAAAGCTTTGGGCAACGAAGAAGAGCACCCTTAAGAGTTATTTCAAAAGACTCTTTCGATAGGTAACATAATCCGCAAGGTCTACGTCTTGGCCCTTGCGGAAATTACTTAAGAAAAGCTGAATAGATGCGTTTTCCTTATGGGAAGCCAAAAAAACTTCCAACGCTTCCCACGCCTTCTTTTCCTTTTCTTTTTGTCCTAAAGACTTTTCAAGCCCGGCAATCCGCAACATTGTAAACGCTGTCAGCGTCTCCATATCTTTTTTCTTAACCAACTCACTTTTCAATACGTAAGAAGATTCAAGAGCTTTTGCCAACTTATTTTCCATCATGAGAAGAGATATCTTTCCAAATTCAGAATACAGTGACGGCGCTCCATCATTCATCGCTTGTTTAGCTAAAGGAAGTATTCCAAGATAGCCCTCTTCTAAACCCTTTTGGACAAGCATTCCTTGATAGGATCTCGCTATGGAAGAATGTTTTTGTAACAAGGTTTCTAACTTAGCAAAAGTAGTAGGCTTTTTATCTTTCGTCCATTCCAAATAGGTCGTCTCAAATTCCACTTTCGCTTTTCTCTCCGATCTTTGAATAAAGGAAATCACTTGAAAAACAACTAATGAAACCAAAAGTATAGCACTGACAATCCAAAATAGAAGATCCTTCTTCTCAAGAAAAAAGAAAACCATTTTCTGCGCAAAACTTTTTTCTATAACTTCCGGTTGCTTATCCATAAATAAAACCTCAATATTTTCTCTATTTTTCAAAAAAAAAAATTTTAGCAAAAGGAAAATCGCTTAAATTACAAAGGATCTAAGATACTTTGATAAATTGCTTCCGTATAATCCAACATTCCTTGCAAAGTAAATTTTTCTTTGACTAAAATTTTTCCCTCTTTTCCTAATTCTTTCCGTAATGATGAGTCTTTTGAAAGTCGTAAAACAGCCTCCGCCACTCGATTGGGAGAAAAAACCGGCACCTGAATTCCGGTAACTCCATCCAAACATACTTCTCTAAGCCCACCCGTAGGGGTCATAATCAAAGGCTTTTCTAAAAAAGCAGCTTGTAAACTGGCTTGAGAAACCCCTTCGTGAGCCGTACTTAAAAGTGCAAATATATCCAAAGACCCCATCGCTACATAGGGAGATTCTAAATGCCCGGTAAAAAAAATGGGTAAATCCTTCTCTTTTGCTCTCTGACGATACCTCTCTTCGTGCCCACCGCCAATCATAATCCACTTTATATTCTTATGCTCCCGTAATTGCTCTGCCGCTTGAAAAAAATCATCAATTCCCTTCCAAGAACGCATAAAACAAGCCATACCCACCAAAATATCCGTTTCTTGAATCCCTAAGGAATTCCGAAATTTTTGCATTTCTTCTCGATTAGGGTGAATGACAGATGGATCAATCCCTGTAGGTAAAGATTTAAAAAAATTTATCGACTTCTTCGATTTTTGACTTATTTCAGAAATAATACTCTCACAAGTCGTAATCACAAAATCAGTCAACTGGTTGTAGAGCAAATAACTATTTAGCCCGCCACGAACCGATGTAGATAAATGCCTTGTTCTCACAATCGGAATTTTTCTATAGCGGCAAACAAGCCCCCCTAGCCAAGAATCTAAAGAAGAATGGGTATTCACAATTTGAATCTCTTCCTTTCGCATAATCTGTCTTAAAGAAAAAAAAGAATGGATCCAAGACCTTTTTCGAAAGTCAATCTCGTAAACCGTAAACCCTTTATTCCTAGCCTCTTTTACAAGAAGACCTTGGGGAGTCACTCCAAAAATTACAGTATGTCCTCTTTTTCGCATCCCTTCGGCTTCCTTTAAAATCCGAATTTCTTGACCACCCCAACCCGGCGAAGATTCTAAATGTAAAATTTTCATTTGCATTTCCCAAAAAACTGATCTTTCATTTTACGATGTCCGGAAGAAAAGGGCAATCTTTGAAGTTCTTCTAAAGAAACCCAAGAAAACCCCGGAATGTTTATTTTCTCAAAAGCTTCTAATAAAAAGGGATATAACACAACTTTGTATTTTGTAAAACTTTGTTGAATCGGTTCGTGTTTTTTTTGGACCTCCAACCTAATACCCCATATTCGAAAAGCCTCTTCTTCTACCTCTTCCAAAGAAAGTTCATCCTCTACCTCAAAGTAAGGAAATTCATAGAGATCAGCCATCAGCTTTTTCCCCTCTCCTTTTTGAACCAAAACCTTACCTTGGTTTTGAATCATCAAAGCTACTCTTTGTAAAAAAACAGTTTTAGGCTTTGGTTTTTTCCTCGGAATTTGTTCCATTTCATTTGATATAAAAGCCTTACACTTTTCTCGGAGGGGACAAACAGAACATTTAGGTTTTTTTATACACACCAGAGCCCCCAGCTCAATCAAAGCCTCTGTAATCACCCATGGTTTTTTTTCATTTTTCAAAATATCTTCAGCTAAAACCCCAAGGGAATTTTTTACAACTGCTTTAGATATATCCTCTTTTATTAAAAAAAATCGGGTTAGCACCCGAGTGACATTCCCATCGATAGCGACCGCCTTTTTATGAAAAGCAAAAGAGAGAACCGCTCCTATGGTATATGGGCCAAAACCCCGAATCTTTTTTAAAGCTTCCTCTGTATGGGGAACGCCCTGAAAATTTTCTATCATCTCCTGAGCTGCACTATGGAGATTTCTTACCCGGCTATAATACCCAAGACCTTCCCACAACTTGATAACCTCAGAAAAAGGAGCTTTCGCCAGATCTTGAATGGTCGGATACCTTTCCATCCACCGAATAAAATAAGGAATTACGCTCACAGCTCTTGTCTGTTGCAGCATCACCTCAGAAATCCAAACAGAGTAGGGCGATCGATTATGTCTCCAGGGAAAATCTCTTGCATTCTTGGCAAACCAACTTTGCAATAGAGCCGTATCAATCATGAATGTTATCAAAGCCTAAAGGAGGCATAACAAAAACGACCTTTAAATCTTCTAAATTCTGTGCGGTTGGCTTGGCTTCGATCTCATAGGCATAATCCCCATCTTTTAAAGGGCCTACTTTGGAGACAATAGCCACATGAAGCCCCGCAGGAAAAACCCCATCCATACCTGTAGTAACTAAAAGATCTCCTTCTTGTATCAAAGGACCTGTCTCCCATTTTTCAGAAGCAGAGACATCAAGAGCTTTTCCGGAAAAAAGTTCTCTAGAGGGTCCTTCTACATCCGGATTAGAGTATTGAAAACCTACACCTTTGAGTCGGGGTTCTTTGGATTTCCAAAGAGGGTGACTTGCTCCGTAGAGCTCTCCTTTAGCCAAATACCAATTTTTCTTCTCTCGAACCAATTTTTCTTGCATAGCAGATAATATAGAAGAGAAGGTCTTTTTTTCTTCCAAAGAAGAAAAAAGATCTTCTCGAGAAGCCAAACGATCTTTCAATGACTTAATAACTTGCAGAACTTCTTTTTCTTGAGTTTCTCCCCGAATGGCTCGAACGGAGGGGACTAAGGCGGCATCGGTAATGAGGCGAACTCTTGATTCGGTAGCGCCGACATATTCAATAACCCCGATCAAAGAATCTCCAATCACTACAGGACTATTTTTTGCAATAATTGTCCTGCCGACAGCCTCATTTTCTTTTTCTCCGATATTGATCCAAAGACTGCTGCTCCAAGAAGAGGGTTCTCGAAAGATGACTTTTCCGGGAAGGGCTTGGAGTTCTGTTTCGAGGATTTGTTTGAGTTCCTCACTTCTTCTATGAAAAAACTCATTCCAATAGAGGTCATCTACGGTTTCTTTGGATAAAGCTTTGAATTTTTCCATTTGATCTTGAATTCTTTCTTCAAAAAGAAGCCATTCATAAATCCCTTCCATTTGAGAATTTAAGAGTTGATTTTCTAAGGAAAGGTGAGAAAGTTCTGAGCTTTGTCCAATACTTCCGGAAGCACTTTTAGCATTTTCAATAGAACTCCATACGGGGGAAATACAAGCGACAACTTCTCTTCGTAGTTGAGCTACTTTAGGTTTTGGGATGCTAATGATCACAAATAAAAATGCGATTAAAAAAATATAAGCGAGGTAGGAAGTTTTCTTATGCATATCACCCTAAAGAAAAATCTATTGTAAGAGTAATGGAAGATTTTTTTGCTCGCAAGGGTGTTTCAATCAAAAAGCGTAATTCAAGCGAAGGGCCATCTTGTGATCTCGATACTTCTTACCGAA